>RFSL01000118.1 GCA_009923965.1 Flavobacteriia bacterium
AACAGGTTCAATACACAAGAAGCGTTTCATTATTTAGAAATATCGGTAGATTTGTTTATTTTAATTTCCATTTGCATGAATTACATCATGCATATCCAATATTACCTGCTTACTATTTAGACAAAACAGAAATAAAAATGCCAAATACTGTAAAGTTTATAGACTATTTAATCGATGCTAAAAAAATGAAAGGAATTGATTTTATTTTTAGCACATCCAAAAAACAAATTGGCAAATAATGACTAAAGATATAATAGTGGCTTTGTATAAGAAAAACTTGATTTACAAAATCAAAACTTAGAATAACAGCAACTTATAATTAATTTTTTGCCTCATATTAGTAGATTTAACCAAAAAAACATAAAACATAAAAAAACCCAGTAAAGTATTATCTATACTGGGTTTTTAAGTGTTGACCCACTAGGGCTCGAACCTAGACTCTTCTGTACCAAAAACAGACGTGTTGCCAGTTACACCATGGGTCAATCAAATTTGGAGAAAAACTCCAATTAAGGTGGCAAATTTAAGAACAAATTTTAAATTTTTGAAACTTTCCGGAAAATAATTGAAGCATTGATTGTTATACTCAATAAAAATGGCTATTTGAAAATTAATATTCTTAATTTTGTGTAAGTATTTATGTTTGAAAATTAAATAGAATGATGAATTACGCACGTTGGAATACAATTTTAGGTTGGGGAATATTTTTAGTTGCTTCGGTTGTTTATTTAATGACCATAGAATCTACTGTAAGCTTATGGGATTGCGGAGAATACATCACTGCAGCATATAAATTAGAAGTTGGACACCCTCCTGGCGCTCCCTTATTTATGGTTTTAGGAAGACTTTTTTCTTTTTTTGCTGCTCCAGAAAATGTGGCAGTTTGGATAAACCGTTTATCAGCTTTCTCTAGCTCTTTTACCATTTTATTTATGTTTTGGTCCCTGACCTTGTTCGTTAAAAAAATGATCCTTAGCAAAAAAAGTGAATTATCTTCAGGTGATCAAATGGCAATTTTCCTGTCTGCTGGTGTTGGTGCTTTAGCTTATACATTCTCAGATTCTTTTTGGTTTTCTGCAGTAGAAGGCGAGGTATATGCAATGGCTTCTTTGTTCACTGCTGTTGTTTTTTGGGCAATTCTAAAATGGGATGAGGAAATGGCCTTAATTCAAAATGGCACTTTATCGTTGGATCAAAGTCCAAACCGTTGGTTGATATTAATTCTCTTTTTACTTGGTTTAGCAATTGGTGTTCACCTTTTAGGAATTCTTGTTATTCCTGCAATCTGCTACATTATTTATTTCCGCGTCTACAAAGAAGCTTCTGTAAAAGGGCTATTACTAACCGGACTTCTTTCAATATTTTTACTCGGTTTCATACAAGAAGGAATCATTGCAGGCTCTGTTTCTTTGGCGAGTTCTTTTGAGGTGGCTTTCGTGAATTCTTTGGGCTTGCCTTTTTATTCAGGCACCATTTTCTTTTTCTTACTTTTAATTGCTGCTTGCTTATTTTTCGTAAGATATGCTCGTAAAAAAGGCAATACGATTTTATATAATTCTTTCATGGGATTAATTTTCTTGCTTATTGGCTATGGTTCTTTTGCAGTAATTGTTATCCGCTCAAATGCCAATACTCCCTTGGATGAAAATGACCCGGAAAACTTGGTAACGCTTCACTCTTATTTGAAGCGAGAGCAATATGGATCTGCACCTATTCTTTATGGTAATTATTGGAATTCCTTGAAAAAAGGAGAGATTATGACGGAGGAAGGGCCAGAATTAACCAATAGAGATGAGTGGGGAGATTTATCCCCTTATTTTTTACGCCGCTTTGTGATTTATGAAAATGAAGAAGAAGTGAAAGCGTTTACTGAAAAGAAAGATGCTGAAGTTTGGATGAAAGAAAACGATGGTGTGTATTCAATTGAGGAGAAATATTATGAGAGTAATTCCTCTATTCGAAAAGATGCTGTTGCCACGTATGAACAAGGAACGCTTTTTCCAAGAATGTATAGCGGAGATAACCAAAATCATGTTCAAGGCTACCAAAAATGGTCAGGCTATGACCCTACTGATGGAACAGACTCAGAAATTGGACGAGATGGAAAGCGCTTGCCCTCTTTTAGTGAAAACTTGAGTTATTTCTTTTCATATCAAGTAAATTGGATGTATATCCGTTATTTTATGTGGAATTTTTCAGGTCGACAAAATGACATTCAGGGACACGGAGATAACATGCGTGGAAATTGGATTTCAGGTATTGACATCTTAGATGAAGCGCGTTTAGGTAGCCAAGAATTTGCCCCTCATTACACCAAGGACAATGCATCACACAATAAATTCTTCTTATTGCCTCTAATTTTAGCACTAATTGGGATCTTTTTCCATTTTTCACGCGCACCAAAAGATGCCCTTGTTATTCTATTGGCTTTCTTGTTTACTGGATTGGCAATTTTGGTTTACTTAAATCAAAAACCATTTGAACCGCGAGAACGAGATTATGCTTATGCAGGCTCATTCTACTTTTTTGCTATGTGGATAGGAATAGGAGTTTATGCAATTTATGACTTTATTCAACGAAAGAAAATACTTACTCAAGATTTTCAAAGAGCAGTAATTGCCGGAAGTATTGGACTTGTAATCCCTGTATTAATGGCTTATCAAGGTTGGGATGACCACGACAGAAGTGGAAAAACTTCAGCACATGATTTATCTCATAATTACTTAGAATCTTGTGGGAAAAATGGTATTATTTTTACGAATGGAGATAATGACACCTTCCCTCTTTGGTATTTACAAGAAGTAGAAGGACAGCGAACAGATGTACGTGTTTGCAATCTTTCATTGATGGGAACTGATTGGTATACGAATCAAATGAAAATGAAAGCCTACGACTCTGAGGCCTTGCCAATTAGTTTTAGAGAAGACCAAATATTGATGTATGCCGGAAATACCGATCAGATCTATTTTATTAATTTATTAGAGCTAATAAGCAGAAATGCCAGTGAAGATATGCTGCGTAAAATTGTTGATTTACGCTTGAAAAATAATGAAAAGGCTGCGCAACAAGCAATTCAGTTTTTTAATCTTAAAGTAGCGGCAATTTTACCAAATATTTCCTGTAAAAATGCTGATTTTGAGATAGCAAAAGGATATTTGACAAACAACGATATCAGTGATCTTAATGGCACAATTCTCAAAAAATACTTTGGTGCCATCAAATTATTTCAAGGAATTCAAAGTCAAGAAGTTGAATTTATAGGAAATGCTGGGCAAGATCTTCAAAGTCTCCTTCAAGAATTTGAAACTCCATGGTCATCTGTAAATTTTAAAGATGCAATGGCATTTGTTAGAGATGATAAAAACTTTTTATTAAATGGTGGTGGAAAACTTAGTTTTTTCCCATCTTCTCGTTTTACATTGAAAGTAAATAAAAAAAATGCTCTTGCAGCAGGAACAATCACTGAAAGTCAAGTAGCAAAATGTGATAGTAGTATACTCTTTGAATTTAATACTGAACGCGATAGCTATTTAACAAGAGATGAAGTAATGATGATGGAAATCGTTGCAAATAATGATTGGAAACGTGGGATTTATTTCTCTAGTAACCGAGGATCCTCCTTCTCCATTGCATTATTAAGCGCCGGCTATATTAAACAAGTTGGTGTGGCCTATGAATTAAGCCCAATGGGAGGTGAACCGATGTTCTATGATCTTTCAAAAATGTATAAAAATATTACCCAAACATATGAATATGGAAAAATGAATGATCCAAAGGTCTTGACAGATTACTATGCTCGAAGACATACACAGCAATACCGCTCCAACTTTCTCTTGCTAGCTGAACAATTCATTGCAAAAAACGACTTTAAAAAAGCAAACTTTCTTTTAGATAAATCACTAAAAATAATGCCCTTAGAAAATGTGTTGGATTTTGGAGAGGTAAATCAATGTGATCCATTTACCGCCTTAAAAATAAATTCAGCGCATCTTGACTATATGTATCAAGGGCAAGAATCAAGAGCAAAATGCAGTGGAAGTTTGTACGAATATGTTCAACTTTATTTCTTAGCAGGA
>RFSL01000119.1 GCA_009923965.1 Flavobacteriia bacterium
GTTTTGAATTAGAATTGTTTTTCTAGATTTCGGTGGAGGGTCTTTCCAGTTGTTAATACATAACTGGATTTCAGCTAATAAGACATTTTTAGAATGGTAAAAGATTGTAGGAATATCAAAGTCCGAAATTAAAATTTTGGTAATCCCATGATTTTGGATGTATTTCTCGTCGAGCTTGACAATTTGAGTTTCATCACTGCAGCAAGTATTTTTATCTTCTTCACAACAATCGTCTTCTTCTTCGCAACAAGCGTCAGAACTTTGATTGGTAATACAATCGTTCGATGCTAAAAAAATAGATTTTGAAAGACCTTCTTCACGACAAGAATGTGTAAATATAGAAATACCAACATTCCCAAAAAAAAGTAAAACCGAAAAGAAAATAAGCAGTACTTGTTTCATCAAAACAAAGTTATAGCTTTTCTTTGATTATTCAAAGTTCTTAAAGTAGTTGAAATAAATCGCTTACTCCAAGAACCCGAGAAATTGTAAATCCTTCAGCATATTTTGCGCCAAAAGGTCTTCCCACCGTCATCATTCTACCTTTTAGGAAGTCAAAGAATTCTTCCCCAGAAATAGGCGTATTTGGTTCTGATGATTGAGGATCAAAAAATTGAGATTTATAAGCTTGGATAACTTTGATTTTTTCGTCTGTAAATGCACTAACATCTACTGCAATATCTGGATGAATATAGTAATCCTGAATATAATGCAAGACCAATCTTGGACGATAAGCCTCTTGTGTTTTTCCATCAAATTGCGTTTCAATTTTTTGAAGTCCCGCCAAAAAACATGCATCAGTAACTAGTTTTCCCGCATTTCCATGATCTGGATGGCGGTCTACAATACTGTTTGCGAGGACGATTTCCGGTTGGTATTTTCGGATTTCAACTATTATTTTACGTTTATTCTCTTCATTGATTTCAAAGAAACCATCTTCCATATTCAGGTTATCACGAATCGAAAGAGACAATAATGCACTTGCTTTTTTAGCTTCTTCCGTTCGTAATTCTGCTGAACCTCTTGTTCCAAGTTCTCCTTTTGTTAAATCTACGATTCCTATCTTCTTGCCTTCAGAAATATATTTCAAGAGCGTTCCACCAGCTGAAATTTCAACATCATCAGGGTGAGCACCAAAAGCAAGAATATCTAATTTCATTCTTTTAGGGTTGCGTAACTTTCAATACTCGGGCAAGAGCAAATCAGATTCCTATCGCCAAAAGCATTGTCCACTCGACGAACAGGAACCCAATATTTATTTTCTTTTAAATACGGAACGGGATAAACAGCCTCCTGTGGAGAATAGGGATAAGTCCAATTTTTATTAATAATGCAATCTGCTGTATGCGGTGCATTTTTCAGAAGATTATTTTCTTTATCAGCGTGACCGTTTTCAATTTCACGAATTTCCTCACGAATTTTAATCATTGCGATAATAAAACGATCTAATTCTTCTTTGTCCTCTGATTCTGTTGGTTCAATCATCAGCGTTCCAGCAACGGGAAAAGAAACAGTTGGCGCATGGAAATTAAAATCAATTAAGCGCTTGGCAATATCTGCAACTTCAACCTCAGCAGTTCGCTTAAAATCCCGGCAATCCAAAATCATTTCGTGGGCTACAGTTCCATTTTTTCCGGTGTAGAGAATATCATAATGTCCTTTTAATCCAGCGGCAATATAATTTGCATTTAAGATCGCATTTTCTGTTGCTTCGCGTAAACCAATAGCTCCAAGCATTTTTATATAGCCATAAGAAATCAATAAGATGGATGCGCTGCCATAAGGTGCTGCAGAAATTGCATGAATTGCTTTCTCTCCACCAGCTTTAATTAACGGATTACTTGGTAAGAAAGGCGCTAAATGTGCAGCTACACCAATTGGTCCCATTCCAGGTCCACCACCACCATGAGGAATAGCAAAAGTTTTATGAAGATTTAGATGACAAACATCTGCTCCAATATTTCCGGGATTTGTTAGGCCAACTTGTGCATTCATATTTGCCCCATCCATGTAAACTTGACCACCGTTTTCGTGAATTATTGAAGTTATTTCTCGAATTCCTTCTTCAAATACACCATGAGTTGAAGGATAAGTCACCATTAATCCAGCTAGAATATCTGTGTTTTCAAGAGCAACCGTTCGCAACTCTTCGATATCAATATTTCCATTTTCATCGCAACTTGTTACGATTACTTCAAAACCTGCCATAACTGCTGAGGCCGGATTAGTTCCGTGAGCAGAAGATGGTATAATTATTTTTTTTCGTTGAAAATCACCATTTGCTTCATGGAAAGCTTTGATTACCATTAATCCTGCATATTCACCTTGAGCACCAGAATTTGGTTGAAGAGACATTGCCGCAAAGCCAGTGCAAGCGCATAGATCTTTTTCCAAGAGCCGAAACATTTCATGGTAACCTGCAGCTTGATTAATTGGTGCAAATGGATGCATATTTGCAAACTGAGGATTTGAAATTGGAATTAATTCACTAGCAGCATTTAATTTCATAGTACAAGACCCAAGTGGAATCATACTATGAACTAAAGATAAATCTTTGTTTTCTAGTCTTTTTAAATAACGCATCATCCGAGATTCTGAATGATAACTGTTAAAAACAGAATGCGAAAAAACAGCATCTGAACGCAAAAATTCTGAAGCCAAACTTGAAGTAGAAAGTGTAGAGCAATTTGGAGCATTAAAAATAGATAGAATAGTATTGACATCATTTAATGTGTGCGGTTCACCAAAACTAATTGTCAATTCAGTGTCATTTAAATAATTAAAATTTAGTCCTGCTGACTCTGCTTTCACTCGAATTGCTTTAGTGTCAACACCTTGAATCCATATTGTGTCAAAGAAATTATCAGAGGCAATAGTAAGTCCTACTTTCTTTAAATCATCGGCAGTTGTTTTTGCTAAAGAATGAACATATTTAGCAATTTCTTTCATTCCTTCTGGACCGTGATAGATGGCATACATACTCGCCATTACGGACAATAATGCTTGGGCAGTGCAAATATTGGAAGTTGCTTTATCGCGTTTTATATGTTGCTCACGCGTTTGTAGCGCCATTCTCAAGGC
Organism: Flavobacteriia bacterium; assembly: GCA_009923965.1. Lineage (GTDB taxonomy): Bacteria > Bacteroidota > Bacteroidia > Flavobacteriales_D > Crocinitomicaceae > UBA952. The sequence continues at coordinate 3,082 of RFSL01000119.1, forward strand.
TAAATTATCGTCTATGTCTTTTGAAACCCCGATTATTCGTCCAGGCATATTTCTTTTATAGTCATCTTTTGCAGCAAAAAATGCAGCGTGAGGTCCACCATAACCCATTGGAACTCCGAAACGCTGTGAGGAACCTAAAACAACATCTGCTCCCATTGATCCGGGAGATTTTAATACTACTAAAGAAAGAATATCTGCAGCGACAGCGACTTGAATTGCGCACTCTTTCATTTTTTGAATAATGCCTGCAAGATTTGAAATCACTCCAAATTTATTTGGATATTGAAGCAAGGCACCAAAAAATAACTGATCAGGAGAAAATGTATTTACAGCACCAATATGTAATTCAATCCCTAAATTTTTTGCTCTACCAACAATAACATCTATTGTCTGCGGGAAAGCAGTTTCATCAATAAAGAATTTATTTTTTCCTTCTTTAACGTCGTTTCGACTTCGGGAATTAAAAAACATTAGCATAGCTTCAGCTGCAGCAGTTCCCTCGTCTAGAAGAGAAGCGTTAGCTATTTCCATTCCCGTTAACTCAATAACCATTGTCTGAAAATTTAATAAAGCTTCCAATCTTCCTTGGGAAATTTCAGCTTGATAAGGCGTATAAGCAGTGTACCATCCGGGGTTTTCTAAAACATTTCTCAGAATAACTGAAGGGACAATTGTTTCGTTGTATCCCATTCCAATGAATGATTTCATTACAACATTTTTCTTGCCTAGCTCAGCTACATGTTGTAAATATTCTTGCTCAGTAAGAGCATCTTCAACATTTAATTCGCCTGTTAGACGAATAGGAGCAGGAATAGTTTTATCAATTAGTTCTGCTAGAGAATTTAGGCCAATTGCTGCAAGCATTTTTTCTTGCTCTATAGCATTTATACCAATGTGACGTTTTGAAAAAAGATTCATTAAAATAGAATAAAAGAGATCTGTCTCTTATACACATCTGACGCTGCCGACGAA
>RFSL01000120.1 GCA_009923965.1 Flavobacteriia bacterium
TGCTTACCCTTCAAAGCTAATTCGTGAATTGACATAGTTAATTGGTCTTTTATATTGATTATTAGTTGATTATTTACAGCGTAAGCACCTACTTTTATTTCTTCTTTCAATGAAAAAGGTGCAAGATTCATTGAAAGCTTTCTTTTTGATAATTCTTCTCTAATTATTGGATCATCATAATTGTAGATAAACCAATCCTCGTGATTTTGATTATTGAGAATTCTAAATTTAGAATCCACGTATTTTTGCATTTGATTTTCATAGCGATCCAGATGATCTGGTGTTATATTTGTAAGTATTGCGATGTCAGCTTTGAAATCAAACATGTCATCCAATTGAAAAGAACTCAGTTCAAGCACATACCAATCATGGTCACCTTCTGCCACTTGTTTCGCAAAACTTTTTCCAACATTTCCTGCTAAACCAACATCCCAGCCTGCTTTCTTTAAAATATGATGGGTAAGCATTGTTGTAGTTGTCTTTCCGTTACTTCCAGTAACACAAATAGATTTTCCTCTGGTATAGTAACCCGCGAATTCTATCTCAGAAATTATCTTGATTTGCTTATTTCGAAGAGCGCGCATTAAGTTGGTTGTTTCAGGAATTCCTGGAGACTTAACAATTAGCTCAGCTAAATTGATACGATCTGTAGAATGCGTATTTTCTTCCCATTCAATTTGATTATTGTCTAACTCTGTTTTATAATCCGCTTTGATTTTCCCTGCGTCTGAAACAAAAACATTCCATTCGTATTTTTTTGCAAGAACGGCAGCACCAACGCCACTTTCGCCAGCGCCCAAAATAACAATATGTTTGTTTTTACCCTCCACAGTTTAACGTAATTTCAATGTTACAATCGTTATTACAGCCAATAAAACAGCAATAATCCAAAAACGCGCAACTATTTTTGCCTCATGAATTCCTTTCTTTTGATAATGATGATGCAAGGGCGCCATCAAGAAAATTCTTCTGCCTTCACCGAACTGTTTCTTTGTAAATTTGAAATAACCCACTTGAAGTATTACCGATAGATTTTCAATTAGAAAGATGCCACACAAAACTGGGATCAGTAATTCCTTTCGTATTGAAATCGCAAAGACAGCAATAATCCCTCCTAAGGCTAAACTTCCTGTATCTCCCATAAAAACTTGGGCAGGATAGGAATTATACCATAAAAATCCAATACATGCACCCACAAAAGCGGATATAAAAACCACTAATTCTTCAGCATTTGGGATGTACATGACATTCAGATAATCCGCAAACTTATAATTAGAGCTAACGTAAGCCAATACTGCTAATGCAATTCCAATAATTGCCGAAGAACCTGTTGCTAAACCATCTAAACCATCCGTCATATTTGCACCATTGGAAACAGCAATTACAATAAAAATGACGATGGGAATAAAAAGTAGCCAGCCATAAGATTTATGAGAATCGCCAATCAACCAATTGTAATTAAACTCATTCCCTTTCATAAAGGGAATTGTGGTTGTCATATCATCTGTTTTGATCCATTTATAATTCTCCCCTTCATTTTGAATATGTCTTTGCGTTACAAAAGTTTCATTCATTTTTAAGCGATAATTCAAAGGAACTCTTTTATGAACAACTACCTCATCAGAAAAATAAAGGATACAACCAACTATTAAACCAACTCCTATTTGTCCTATGATTTTAAAACGACCTTTTAAACCCTCCTTATTTTTCTTGAAAACCTTAATGTAATCGTCTAAAAATCCAATCAACCCAAGCCAAATGATTGAAATAATCATTGTAATAACATATACATTTTGGAGCTTAGCAAGTAACAATGTTGGTATTAAAATTGCTGCAAGAATTATGATTCCACCCATTGTTGGCGTTCCTGATTTTTCAAGTTGCCCTGTCAATCCTAAATCACGAACCGTTTCACCGATTTGCTGATTACGCAATTTATTGATTATGCGTTTACCGAAATGAATCGAAACAAAAAGAGACATAAGCAAAGCCATTGCAGCACGAAAGGAGATGTAATTGAATAAACCTGCGCCTGGAAAATTGAACTTATCGAGGTAGTCAAAAATATAGTATAGCATTACTTATTTAATTCGTTAAACATATTTTCTGTAATTTTCAAATCATCAAAATCATGACGAACACCCATAATTTCTTGGTATTTTTCATGACCTTTTCCTGCAATCAAAATAATATCACCTGTATTTGCTAATAGAATTGCAGTCTTAATTGCTTGCTTTCTATCTTGAATTGTTAATGCTTTTTGTTTTTCAATATCATCTAAACCCGCTTCCATTTCTAATAAAATACTTTCAGGATTCTCAGTTCTTGGATTATCAGATGTCAGTAGAACATTAGTGCTTTTATCGCAGGCAATTTTTGCCATCAGCGGTCTTTTTGACTTATCACGATCTCCTCCGCACCCAATTACTGTTATTACTTTAGAAGCTCCTTTACGAATACCATTAATTGTTTTTAGCACATTTTCTAATGCATCTGGCGTATGAGCATAATCAATAATCGCTGTAATACCTTTAGTGCTTTGAACGTATTGAAATCTTCCCTCAACAGATTCAAGAAGGCTCATTGTTCGCAAAACTTCAAGTTCATCTTCCTCGAGCAAAAGTGATACGCCATAAACTGCTAATAAATTATATGCATTAAATTCACCAACAAGTCTAGAATAAACTTCCTTTCCATTGATTTTTATCACTAAGCCAGTAAACTCATTCTCGATTACTTTTCCTTTAAAATCTGCTGGTGTTTTTAGAGCAAAAGTATGTTTTGAAGCAAGGGTATTTTGGAGCATTATCATCCCATTTTTGTCGTCAGTATTGACAAGCGCAAAAGAAGTAGCAGGTAATAAATCAAAAAAAGTTTTTTTCACACGGATATATTCTGAAAAAGTTTTGTGGTAATCCAAATGATCATGAGTAATATTTGTAAATACAGCACCAGAAAAACCTAAGCCTGAAATTCTATTTTGATGAATTGCGTGTGAACTAACTTCCATAAAACAATGCGTGCAATTCTCAGTCACCATTTGAGCAAGCAAACGATTTAAACTTACTGGATCCGGAGTTGTATGTGTTGCAACAATATCAGTAGAACCAATTTTATTTACAACCGTTGAAATTAAACCGCATTTATATCCTAAATCTGAAAAAAGTTTATACAAAAGAGAGGTGCATGTTGTTTTACCATTCGTACCTGTAACACCAATCAGTTTTAATTTCTTGGAAGGATTCTCAAAAAAGTTACAAGCCATTGATGCCAATAAAGCTGAGGTATCACTTGTTTTTATGATTGTTGAATCAGATAAATCTGGAATATTGTTTTGTAAAACGAAAATTCTACAGCCTTTATCGTGTGCTTGCTGAACAAATAAATGGCCGTCTGTAGCACTTCCTTTAATTGCAAAGAAAACAGAGGAAGAATTAGCCTCACGAGAATCAAAAATCAAAGACCCGACAGGATGTGCTAAAGAACCTAAAACCGACTCAGTTTTAATATTCAATAATATGTCAGACAACATCATCATTGCAATTCTATTTTTATTAATTGACCTTTAGTTGGCAGTATTCCCGGATTCAAAGATTGTTTAATTACACGTCCGCAACCAGTTAATCTGACAATCAAGCCCCTACTTTCAAGAAGAAAGACAGCATCCTTAGCTGTTAGTCCAAGAACATTTGGAATTTTATCTTTAAGAATTATTTTTTTTGAGAGTTGAACACAACCTTTTAGAGTATCGGCAGATAACCATTCGCCATGGTAATTTAATTTATAACGAATATGCAATTGATCTAATACAGCTAATATATCACGTTTATTTCCTTTCTTAACAAGTGGCAAAACATTCTTTTTCTTCGCATTTTGATTGATTGCCTTGTGATAAGAAAGTGTTGATGCATAAATTTTGTTGGCAATTTCTGCAAAAACAGTTCCTGAAACCCTCGCGCCATAAATTTCCTTCTTAGGATTTGAGATTACTACAATACAAGAATAGATCGGTTTATCAGC
>RFSL01000013.1 GCA_009923965.1 Flavobacteriia bacterium
TCCTTTCTGAAACTTAAATTTTTTAAAAATGTTCTTGCAGAAATTTTAAAAATTTAAGTTTCAGTTCAGTAGCTAAAACCAAGAGATTCAAGGCCGAAATTAGTTTCGTTAATATTCACCAAATAGCCCTCACTTTGATTAAATTATTGATTTTCAAAATTCAAGTGATTTACTGGTACGATTGCGAACACTCAATAATCTATTAATTCGTCCACTAGATTTACACTCTATTTGGAAAAATGTAAACGGAGTTGTTTTTATAAATGCTTTTCAGTTAAAATAATGAACTCAATACAACATAAATTATATTTAGTCGTTGGTTGAAAGAACAAGATTCCCATGAAAATTCTACTGATTGTTTTTTCTTTTTTACTATTCATAAAATCACAAGCCCAAATTACTACAGGAACTTGGCGTTTTCATTCTGCAACAAGCAAAGCAATAGCAATTTCAGCATCAGAATCAACAGTGTTTACAGCTTTTGAAAACGGCTTGTTTGAATATGACATAGCTTCGAAAGAAAAGAAATTATGGACCGCTATTAATGGTCTTTCAGATATTGAAATTTCTTGTCTTTTTTATTGTGCCGAAACAAATCAATTGTATATCGGATATAAGAATGGGAATATTGATGTTCTAAAAGAAGGAGAGGTTTTTAACATTCCTGCATTAAAATTAGCTTCGATTCCCTATTCTAAAAAAATTAATTCCTTCAGAAGAAATGGCGATTTTATTTTAGCAGCGACTGATTTTTCTATTGTGAAAATTAACGATGAAAAAAAGGAAATTAAAGATACTTATTACCCAACAGATGGTTTGGAAAAAATAGTAGATGTTGCCTTAATAGCAGATACACTATTTGCTCTTACTCCTTCAAAATTACTTTATGCAAATTATACTAATCCCGCCTTGCCGGATCCTGCTCAATGGACTACTGACATGCGATTACCGCAAATTTCTACAAATTTTTATGCAGGATTAGAGAATTTTAATACTATTTTCTTTGTCCTTTTTAAAACACCAACGTATGGTTCTGATACCATTTTTCGTTTAACAAGCAATGGTAAAGAAGTCTTTGCACCTTCGCCGTTTTCACTTGAAATTAATTCTATTTCTGCAAGTGACTCTTATTTGCATGTAAATACAGAAGGTGGGATTTCACTTTTTAATGCCAATTTGTTACAAACAGCAGGATACAGCGCCTCAAATTTCAACCAATGGTTTTCTGTTGCAAACTCTGTTTTAAATTCCACAGGTTTATGGTCAGCAGATAAAAATGTTGGACTTATGTTTTATCCCGATGAATTTAACTTTCAAATAATTAGTGTTTCAGGTACTAAAAACAAAGATTTTTATTCAATGGATGTTAATGATGGAAAATTAGCAATCGCTTCTGGTGGATTATCTGGAAATGGCCCTTCATTTTATAAAAGTGGCATTCACTTTTTTGAAGATGAGGAGTGGAGAAATATCAATATTGATGCTGTTCCAAGTTGGCAAAATCAAAATATCTGGGATTTTTTAGACGTTTCAATCAATCCAAAAAATAGCGAGCAATCTGCCGTTTGTACCTATTCTGAATTTCCTTTGTCGGTGCTAGATAATGGTACTGTACAAAATTATAATGCCTCGAATTCTACTTTAGAAATCATGTCATTGGGAACTACTTGGACACTTGTTTCTGATGTTTGTTATGATGGCAGTGGAAATTTATGGGCTTTGAATGGCTACACGCTAAAACCTCTTAATGTAATGGATAATAATGGCGTTTGGTATAACTATGATGTCGGTACTGCAGCTCGAAATAAGTTTACCAAAAAAATGATTGTAGATTTTGATGGAAATATTTGGTTTGCGACAATTAGTGACGGGATGTTTGGTTATTCTACAAACAATTCCCTTGCAGACCCTTCAGATGATGCATACATTAATTTAAGGACTGGTGTTTTTTCAGGTGATCTTCCTTCTCAAAATGTCACTGCTTTGGCCGCAGATTTTGATGGGGAAATTTGGATTGGGACAGATGCAGGTTTTGCAATACTTTACAACGCAAATTCAGCATTTACAGCAGTCGCAGGGGAATATGACGCACAGCGCATAAAAGTAGAATTTGAGGGAAATGTTGAATATCTTCTTGGAAATACCCACATTACAGATATTGAAGTCGATGGTGGTAATCGGAAGTGGATGGCTACAGCTTCTGCCGGTATTTTATTGCTTTCTCAAGATGGATCTGAAATTTTGGAGCAGCATACCACAAAAAATTCACCCTTGATCTCAGATAATATTCTTGATTTAAAATTAGATCAGACTACAGGAGAATTATTTATTATTACAGACAAGGGCTTGGTTTCTTATCGGACAAATGCAACATATGAAGACCCCGAATACGCTACAACAAAAGTTTTTCCTAATCCAGTGCGACCAAATTATGCCGGTGTAGTTACTATTCAAGGTATCCGTTATAATTCAGATGTGAAAGTTACAGATGTTGCAGGAAATTTAGTTTACAAAACTACCTCAAATGGAGGCACTGCAACTTGGGATGTTAAAACATTAGGAGGAGATGCAGTTGCAAGCGGCGTTTACATTATTTGGACTGCCACAAATGAAGGAAAAGACGAAAAAGTTGCTAAAGTCTTGGTTATCCGTTAAGCTTGCTCAGAATAATAATCGTTGGCGATAAAATAGTCGAGCATTGACTGCTTCATGAGGTGCTGCTGTTCTCGGTGTTCCAAAGGTGGAAGTGTTTTTAAGAGTTTAAAGTGTGGCCACGATTCTTCATCTCTCCCCTCAAATTCATAGTAACCATAAGGTTCTAAAAGTGTACAAATTGCAATGTGAAATAAGTCTGTTTTCTCTTGTTTGGAAAAATTTTTATAGCCCAAGCCTAATTCATTTACGCCAATAAGAAAGAGCATAGCTTGCAGGTCCATTCCCTCACCAAAGGTAAGTTCAAGATGGGTTTTTAATTTTTGGAAACGCAATTCTATGTCATGATCCATGGTGCAAAGGTACATCAAATGTCTTGAAAGGACTTTGTTATTTTACTTGAAATCTAAGTTCTTTGTTCATTTGCAATCGGTACTTTGTTTCTTTAACTTTGTCAAATGTTTCAAACGGAAGATACTATTTGTGCTCTAGCTACTCCAAATGGTATCGGAGCGATTTCTCTCATTCGTATTTCTGGACCGAAATCACTCGTTTTAACTGAACAATTTTTTAGTAAACCGCTTCAAGATAAAGCATCTCATACAAGTCACTTTGGACTTTTCTCTGCACCTGATAAAACTTTAATTGATGAGGTTTTAGTCTCTGTCTTTAGCGAAGGTAAAAGTTTCACAGGCGAAGAAAGTGTAGAAATCTCTTGTCACGCATCGCCTTATATCCAGCAACAAATTTTACAAGTACTTTGCGCAGCAGGCTGTCGTTTAGCAGAACCAGGTGAATTTACAAGACGTGCTTTTTTAAACGGAAAGCTCGATTTATCACAAGCGGAAGCCATTGCAGACCTTATTGCTTCACAATCACGCCAAGCACATTTAGTTGCTTTACGGCAATTACGCGGCAATTTTTCCTCCGAATTAAAAGACCTGCGCGAAAAACTAATCCATTTTGCTTCTCTCATTGAATTGGAGCTCGATTTCTCAGAGGAAGATGTAGAATTTGCCGATCGCAGTGCACTCAAAACATTGATTTCAGAAGTTTTGGCAATTATTAAGCGCTTAGCAAAATCCTTTGACTTAGGAAATGCCCTTAAAAATGGTGTTCCTGTAGCCTTGGTTGGAGCTCCAAATACCGGAAAAAGTACACTTTTAAATCAATTATTGGGCGAAGAACGGGCTATTGTGAGCAACATACCCGGAACAACAAGAGATGTAATTGAGGAAACACTGAATATCGATGGAATTCTTTTTCGCTTAATTGACACAGCTGGAATTCGCGAAACTAATGAAACCATTGAAGCCATGGGAATTGCTCGGTCTCAGCAAAAGATTGAACAAGCAAGCATTGTGCTCTGTTTAGCTGATGCCAATGATACGGGTTCACTTTCTGACACAACCATTTGGGTAGCGAAATTAAAAACACAATTTCCCGAAAAACACATTCTTCTTTTAGTTAACAAAGCTGATTTGAATCCTAATTTAAACCCCGAAGGACTTTGTATAAGCGCCAAAACAGGAACTGGAATAGAAGAATTAAAAAATAGTTTGGTTGCACTTGTTGTAAGTAATTTTGATTTGCAAAATGAAACTATTGTTTCTTCTACGCGTCACTATGAGGCCCTAATAAAAACTAATGAGACGCTAGAAAAAGCTAAGAATGGTTTGGAAGATGCAACAAGCGCAGATTTTATTGCCATGGACATTCGCCAAGCAATGTATCACTTAGGAACAATTACAGGAGATATTTCAACAGATGATCTTTTGGGTAATATATTTAGTAAGTTTTGTATCGGGAAGTAGGAGCAGTATTAGTTCTATATGACTTATCATACATACTATTAAAATTTGAAAACAATTGATTCATTAGATTTGTTATCTTGAAAAACATGCTATGAAAATTATATTTTTAGTTTTTATTGGTTTTATGTTATGTGCCACCGTAGAGGCTCAAACATTCGTTTCGGGTGGGATTTACCAAAATACAAATTGGAGTATTAATAACGGGTTCTGTTGTGGTCTTTCCTGGAAATACCTTAACCATTGATCCTGGGGTGGAAATTTTAATCAACAATGATATCGATGATTCCCTTTACATTGAAACCAGAGGGACTATAAATATGTTGGGAAACAATCAGTTACCGATAACGATTCGCACACTAAACGACACGAGCAACATCGGTTGGATTGGATTTGTATGTACTTCATCTCAAGGGGGTGTCTTAAATGCAAATCATTTCTCTATCTCCAATGCGCAAGTTCCTTTTAATTACGAATCTCCACTTGCCCTTTATTCCTATACTAATTGTTCTTTTAACCATTGTGGACAAGCTGTAACTGTAGGAAATGAAACTGTTTTGAACAATTGTCAATTCATAGGAAACAATTCTGCAGTTTATGGTTGGAGCTACTTCACTGTCGATAATTGTTTTTTTAAAGACAATGGAACCGCCATTAATGCCTACAGTACATCCTTTACGATGACGGGGACAACGTTTTTAGAAAATTCAAACGCGCTTGTTTTTTCTGCAAGTGTTTTCGATTCTATGTCGATTACGAATTGTCAGTTCCTAAACAACGGTACCGCAATAAATTTTCCTAACAACGGAAAAATTGAAAATTGTACTTTTTTAGATAACGTTACTGGTATTCAAAGCTCCTACGGATGTAAAATTAGCAACAATGTATTCAGTTACAATGAAGTTGCAGTTGACGTTTCTGTTTTGACTGAGCTAGTAAACAACCAAATCAAGAATAATATGGGAGGCGTAAGAATTTCAGGTATATCAAGCATCGAAAATGCCCCCATTATTACCAACAATGAAATTTGCGAAAACATCAACTACAATATTAATAACAACACCAATGTAAATTATTCGCTGTTAACCAACTGCTTTTGTAGCCTTGATTCTGCAGGAATTGAACAATCAATCATAGATGGATACGACGATATAACAAAAGGACTAATCAATTACCAAATATTTGACTCTTCTTGCACTATCCTACTTGGCACGGTTTTAAAATTCAATCAGGTTGCTTCGCTTTCTACGAACGAAATTGAAGATTTTACTTTTGAAAATCCAGTGGGAAATACGCTCACATTCCTTAGCGCTGAAACTATCGATGAAATAGAGATCTCCGACTTAAATGGAAAAGTTCTTGTTTTGAAGTCTTTCGCCCTAAATAAATTCAATGTATCGGATCTAAATCCTGGATTCCTCATTATAAAAAGAGTTAATCAAACCTCAGCAAATCAAAAATTTATCAAATAACAATAGGATATGAAAACTACCTTATTTTTTTTAGCAGCACTTTGTTCCTTTTCAATGTTTGCTCAAACCAATGTTTCTGGTGGCATCTACCAAAATACAACATGGACATTGGCAGGTAGCCCATATATGGTTACTGGATCCATTGTAATTTTTCCAAACAGAACACTAACCATCGAACCTGGCGTGCAGGTAATTTGTACCGCTGATACCACTTTCAATACTGGTAATTTTATTTATATAGAAGTCCGCGGAACACTAATTGCAGATGGAACAAGCAATATACCAGTTGTTTTTAAAAGTACAAACAACACTACTGGCTCTTACAATTGGGAAGGGATTCGAATCAAAGGCAGTCAAGAGGGTAGTGTTCAATTGAATCATTTCGAATTGCATAATTCATTTTATGGAATTTACAACGACATTCCTCAACCAGGCGTAAGCTATACCTTTGATGAATGTTATTTCAGGTCGAATAATTATGCCCTTCAGTTGAATGCCGACTTAATCTACAACAACTGTACATTTGAATCAAATGGTGTCGGTCAAGCAGCACAAATCCAATATGGAACTCTTACTGCAACTAATTGTATGTTTTCTTATAACTTTTGCTCATTCACTTGGTCTAACAACATCAATGTAACCAATTGCACCTTTGTTGGAAACCAAAATAACATAATTGGATCTCAGGGAAACATTCAAAATTGTCAATTTCTGAATAATAACTTTGGCTTTGCTGAAAGTTCTAACATATTCGTTAACAATTGCTATTTTGAGGGAAATGGGACGGGTATTGAAGGTAATTCTAGTTGTGAAATAACTAATTCCACTTTCTTTAACAACTCCATCGCCATGAAAATTGGAGACGCATGCATTGTGAGTCAAAATCAAATCAATGGAAATGGCATTGGCATTCAAGTAACGGCATATAATCCTACCTCTACCATCATCGACAACAACAGCATTTGCAACAACAGCATTCATAACCTAGAAAATTTAACCGATAAAAACTACCAAGTCAATTTAAACTGCTTTTGTTCACAAGATTCAACCGTCATCGAAAACGGAATCTACGATGGCTACGATGACATTACACGGGGCTTGGTAAACTATGCGATTTACAACGATTCATGTCAAAACATTCTCACCTATGTTACTAAAGTTGTCTTAGATAATCCTGCGTCTATTTCTGAATTGAATCAGAATTGGCACGCTTGGTTTGATGGTAGCCAACTTGTTATAGAAAACAATTTACCTTCAACCTATTCGGTGATCAATGCATTGGGTCTGCAAGTTTCTGAACATCATTTAGGCAATGGCCAGGCTCGATTAAGCCTTGATATTCCTTCAGGAATTTACACTATTAAAGGCTCTAATGGAAAAACAGTAAAAGTGTTTATCGGAAACTAACCAAACTGTGCTGTTTTATCATTACCAATCACTATTAGTTTTTTTATTTTGAGTTGCTTTTGTATTACTCGCTCATTTGCTTCAAAAAATTGATTTTAATAGTTTTATAGTGCAATCTTCTCGGAGAGATAATTTATAATCTGCAAACAGATTAATTTTAAACCCGCAGTTTTTAAAACCATTCATAACAATTCGTTTAATAGTTTATCGATATATAGGAATATTAAATGGTTTCTTCAGTATGGCATTAATATTGACAGAAAAGAAATACCTTTGAAATATGGATGAATTTAATAACCTTGAAAAAAAAATCTCGCTTGAGAATCAAAAACAATTACTCGATACATTGCAAAACCGGTTTGAAAAAAATATGAATCGCCATAAAGAACTTGAATGGTCTAAAATTCAATTAAAGTTGGAAACAAATAGTGAGAAATTATGGTCTTTAAATGAAATGGAAAAAACTGGTGGTGAACCTGATGTAATTGCATATAATAAAGAAAATGATGAATTTACTTTCTGTGATTGTGCTTCTGAAAGTCCTAGTGGGCGAAGAAGTTATTGTTATGATAGTGAAGCATTAGCATCGCGAAAGGAAAATAAACCTAAAAATAATGCTATTGACGTCGCAAAATATATGGGAATTGAAATTTTGTCCGAAGAACTCTATAGAAATTTGCAAAAACTTGGTAAGTTTGATACTAAAACATCGAGCTGGATAAAAACACCACCTGAAATTAGAAAACTAGGCGGTGCAATTTTTGCAGATTTCCGATACAATACTATTTTTATATATCACAATGGTGCAGAATCCTACTATGCAGCAAGGGCATTTCGAGGATATTTAAGTATCTAAATCCATGACCTCGAATAATATAGTGCTTTGAACAAATGAAGTTACTTTTCCCATAGTAGGTTTTCTTCAACTTGGTTTTATTAGCCATTTATTCTATATTTGGACTAAAGGCAAGTAAAATGCTAATAATTAGCAGTTAATTAGAAAAAAAACATTTATACAAGAAATGAACCAAGAGGAAAATTACATTGAAATAAATCGTCAATCTTGGAACAATAGAACTGACACACATTTAAAGTCAGAATTTTACGACCTTGATGGATTTATGAATGGAAATTCATCGCTTAATGATATTGAATTAAGCTTACTTGGCGACATAAAGGGAAAGTCTATTTTACATTTGCAATGTCATTTCGGACAAGACACTATTTCATTGAGTAGACTTGGAGCAGAGGTCACAGGTGTTGATTTTTCGGACAAAGCAATTGAAAGTGCACTACAAATTGCAAAAGAAACTCAATCCAATACAAAGTTTATTTGTTGTGACATTTACGATCTTCCTAAGCATTTAGATAAAAAATTTGATGTTGTTTTTACAAGTTATGGAACCATTGGTTGGTTACCGGACTTAGGCAAGTGGGCAAAAATCGTAGCTGATTTTCTTAAGCCAAATGGACAGTTTGTATTCGTAGAGTTTCATCCTGTTGTGTGGATGTTTGATGATAATTTTGAAAAAATTGCTTACAGATATTTTAATTCTGGGGCAATATTAGAGACAGAGATCGGAACATACGCAGACAAAAATGCAGCCATAAAACAATCTTATGTAATGTGGAATCACGGCGTAAGTGAAGTTCTCTCTAACTTGATTAAAAATGGACTAGAAATAAAATCGTTTGATGAGTTTGACTACTCGCCTTATAATTGTTTCAATAAGACAATTGAATTTGAACCAAAAAGATTTAGAATTGAACACTTAGGCGACAAAATTCCAATGGTTTATTCAATAAGCGCAATAAGAAAAAAAAGCTAGATAGCTCATAATTATGAATTTAATTTTAACTTAAATGCACGAAATTTGTAGCTGGTTTTAATTCCTATATTTATGAACGAAATACCTAGGGTTTTTCACAGACAGAAGTTAGGTGCAAGGAGATTAAACCAAGAAATCATGTTAAAATTTAAATTTATATTTCAATTAGCAATTTTAATGCTAATACCTTCAATGACAATCTGTCAAAATATAAATATTCAAGTTTTCAATAAAACAGGTTACGATCTAGATTCAGTATCGTTTGACCATTTTTATTTGGGAAAGATAAGTAAGGATTCTACTGTTTTTATTTCTGGTATTAGTGAAATTACTATGCAAGGAGATGTTCCGCTATACCGACCATTTGGAATTATTAAAGAAAAAAAAAGACCGTTCAATTTAACAAAATGTGTTACAAAATCAAAGAAAATGAAAGCGGGTAGCTTTGCGTTCGATTTATTTATATACGAGACAGGAAATGAATACCGGCTCTATTGGAAGAAGCATGAATAGAATGATAACTGAATTACCAAACCCAAATGAGACGCAATAATTAGCTAAAATCTTAATAAAAATTTTGACAATAAAAATAAACCTTTTCCTATCAGAGTTTACAATTTTTAGTATGGGCTTTTTTTATAAAATACTGTAAATCAGAAAGCATACGAATACTAAAAATAAAACTATATTTGCATTAGTATTTATTAATTTCGTAAAAAAACTTAACTCATGAAACAAAACTTACTTAAATCAATGTTCTTGGGACTAAGCTTCTTATTCTTAGCTCAATTTTCCTTTGCGCAATTAACGATCACTCCAGCTAGTGGGCCAAACGTGTGCGATGGAACAGCAGCAATCTCCAATACTTCCGGTGTTATTCAGTCTTCCATTACGTGGTATGGGAACGGAGCGATTATCGCCACGAATACCTTTCAAATTGGTAACTTATGTCCGGGTGTTTACGGCGTTAATTATAGTCAAAGCACTTTAATGGGGATTGATTCGTTGAGTGCAACTTTCATCATTTTAGGCGGTGGACCGAATCCATGTGCTAATTTCAATGTGACCTTGAATACAACGCCTTGTTCTGCCGTTAGTTCAAATGATGGTTCTATTTTATCATATGTTACCGGTGGTACTCCTCCTTACTCATTTACGTGGAATCAAGGTTCGATAACTCAGGATCTTTCTAACCTAATGCCCGGATTCTACTGTGTGAATGTGATGGATGTGACTGGATGTCAAATGAATATTTGTGATTCCATGACCATCACAGGAGCAAATACAGGCGATACCTTAGTGGTTAACAATGCTAATTGCGGTCCAACTGCTTTTGGGACTTTAGTTCAACAATTCGAAGATTGTAAATTTAACTTCAATGCATGTGCAAGCGCTTCGATGACTTCATCCAATATGATTGGAAATGATACTTTACAAACGGTTTGGACATTTATAGATACGATGAACGTGACGATGGAAACGTACACCATTTATAACTACATTCCAAATGGCATGGCAAATGGTTGTTTGAACTTGCAGTTCATCCTTTATTGTCCTATCAAAACAGGTAATGTGAATACAATCGTTGTCAACGATATAGTTGAATTAAGCGGTTTAAGCGATTTAAATGATCTTGTAAAAGATCCTTTTACGGTGTTGAATCCAATGGGCAATGAATTGAACGTTCAATTTGATGAATTAACTTCCGGAACGATGAAGTTATTTAACATAAATGGACAAGTAGTGAAAACGCAAACGTTGACTTTTGTTAAACAAGCATCCATTGCTACAACGAATTTATCGGCAGGAACATATTTCTTACAATTGGAAATCGGCTCAACGGTTTACACACAGAAAGTAATCAAATAGGATTTAATCCAACTGATTTGAAAAGCTCTGACGATACTGTCAGGGCTTTTTTTATGCGATTTCGAATACCGCTAATAACTAATTGTAATTTGCGCTATGCGCAATTAGGAAACTAAGTAATGAGTAATGAATCTTCGTTCCTTACTTACTCTTACATCCCTAATCTTAAAGTACTACCTTTACAAGAAATATAACAAGGATGTCAGAAGAATTAAAAGAATGTCTATCATGTGAGTCACCATATGGATATTCAACTGGAGAAAATCAATTTACATGTCCTGAATGTTCATTCCAATGGACGATTGAAGAAAGTCCCGATACTTCTGATGAGTTAGTTGTTCTTGATTGCAACGGTGCCGTTTTACAAAATGGCGACTCTGTGGTTGTGATAAAAGACTTACCTGTGAAAGGAATGCCAAAACCAGTGAAAGCTGGCACGAAAGTGAAAAATATCCGTTTGACTTTTGGCGATCATAACATTGATTGTAAAATCGATGGATTTGGAGCTATGGGATTAAAATCGGAATACGTTAAAAAGGCTTAGTTCAATAATACCCCTGAAAAATAGTTTAATCCAATTAATACGAATACCAAAACAAACCTATATTTGACTTATCCCTGTCCTAAATAAGGGGGGAATTATAGTTATCATTAGATCATTACTTTTTTAAAAAGAAAATCTAAACCGCCTAAAATCTTTACGAATCATCGAAGTCTACTTCGAATATAAATCTTCCCCTTAAGTCTTATAGTGTAGAACAATAAAAGCTCTGTCGTTGTTGTTTTGTTATAAAATTGAGTTTTAGTGGAAAATGAATTTACAGTAGACTATGCCTCTATTCTTATTAAAATAGATGCCATTAATCCCGTCAAATATGCCCGTTCAAGAAACTATATTGATGGCCAAGTCAACTATTTATCTCCCTATATTTCACGAGGTGTAATAAGTACAAAGCAAGTAGTGGACAGCCTACAAGGAAAAGGTTATTCATTTGATCAATTGGAACCCTTAATTCAACAACTTTGTTGGCGGGATTATTTTCAGCGTATTGCCCAAGTAAAAGACATCAATACTGAAATAAAACAAGTTCAAGAGCATGTCAAACACTACGCAATTCCGCTTTCCATCACAGAAGGAAAAACGGGGATTCAAGCCATTGATCAAGCCATTGAAACCTTATTTGAATCGGGTTACATGCATAACCACAACCGTTTGTATTTAGCAGCATTGACCTGCAACATTGGCAAGTCGC
The DNA here is from genome assembly GCA_009923965.1 of Flavobacteriia bacterium. Taxonomy (GTDB): domain Bacteria; phylum Bacteroidota; class Bacteroidia; order Flavobacteriales_D; family Crocinitomicaceae; genus UBA952. The sequence continues at coordinate 12,294 of RFSL01000013.1, forward strand.
ATTGGCTTCATCCAGCAAAATGGATGTATTATCATTTATTAGATGGTGATTGGGCGAGCAATGCTTGCAGTTGGCAATGGGTTGCAGGAGCAAATAGCAGTAAAAAATACTATGCCAATCAAGAAAATATAAATAAATATACCGCTTCAAAGCAGCGAAATACGTATTTGGATACAAGCTATGAAGTACTTCCAGAAATGGAAATACCGGCCTCATTAACAACTACTGAAGAATTCAATTTTGAAATAACACTTCCCGAAGGCGACAGCATTCAAATTATTCCTGATCAACCAATATTTATTTATAATTACTATAACCTTGACCCATTGTGGCATAAAGATGAACCTGGAAATAGGATTTTATTGCTTGAACCTGAGTTTTTTCAAAATTATCCAGTAAGCAAGAAATGTATGGACTTCATGTTAGACTTGAGTAAAAATATACATGGTATTCAAATTTATGTTGGTTCATTTCAAGCATTCTCAGCAGAGTATAAAGAAACAAGCATTTATTACAAAGAACATCCTCTTAATTTTGCTTATCTTGGAATCCAAGAAGAAAGAGATTGGATTGCAGATGATGTCAGTGGTTATTATCCTTCGTTTTTTTCCTATTGGAAAAAAGTAAAGAAACATTTATAATTATTAGAATATGATATTAACGAGAAATAATATTGCGCAATTTGAGCAACGCTACAGAACAGCTTTTGT
>RFSL01000121.1 GCA_009923965.1 Flavobacteriia bacterium
TCTCTTCAAGATACCCTTAAAAAAGCACCAGAAACATTTGTTAATATAAATTTGAATGAAAAAGATTTAGATACGAGTTACATTTTTAAGAATAAAACAGTTCAGATTTATAGTGGTTTTCAAAAATCAGATGGGCTTTTAGCAACTTGTAAAAATACCTTGCTCGACTTAATGATTCCCTTAATTGCTTATTTGGCATTTTTCTGTGGTTTAATGCAATTATTAATCGATTCTGGAGCTGCAGAAAGATTAGCGAAGCGCTTGAGTCCTTTTTTTGTGAAAGTTTTTCCCACGGTCCCAAAAAATCATGAGTCAATTTCCTATATGACATTAAATTTTGCTGCAAATTTCCTTGGGCTAGATTCTGCAGCTACTCCTTTTGGTTTAAAAGCGATGCAGAGTTTACAGGAAATCAACACTGACAAAGACAAGGCCAGTGATGCTCAAATTATGTTTATGTGTTTGCATGCAGCAGGGTTAACTTTAATTCCAACTTCAATTATCGGATATAGAGCTGCTGAAAATGCTAGTAATCCAGCTGATGTTATGTTGCCTTGCATTATTACTTCTTTTGTTGGAACAATTGCAGCATTTTTAATTGTTGGAATTCGCCAGAAGATAAATTTTAAAAGCGCCAGTTTGGTTACAGTTATTTTTTCTATTCTAGCAGGTATTATTGGTCTTCTTTTTTATATTAACCAATTAGATTTAATTGGCAAAAACTTTTTCACTTCTAATTTTTCTGGCTTGTTATTAATTGGAATTATTGGTTTCACACTGATATTTTCATTTGCTCAGGAAAAACGTTTTACTGAAAAAAATACAACTATTTTTGATGCTTTTGTTTCAGGTGCTCAAAATGGATTAAAAACTGGCGTTACTATTTTTCCATACGTATTGGGAATGTTGGTTGCTATTTCTTTGTTTAGAAATTCAGGATTGTTTGAAATTATGAGTAATGGAATTTCCTATTTGTTTTCATATATGGGAGTTGCCAAAGATATTACAGACTCTTTGCCTGTTGCAATGTTGCGGCCTTTTAGCTCCGGAGGCTCGCGTGGATTTATGATAGATTCTATGCGAACTTTTGGCGTGGATTCTTTTACAGGTAGATTGAGTTGTATATTTCAATGCAGTGCAGAGACAACCTTTTATGTAATTGCAGTTTATTTTGGTTCTGTAAACATAAAAAATACACGCTATACTTTAGGAACGATGCTTCTAGTGGATTTAATCTGTGTAATTACGGCAATATTTGTTGCTAGCTGGTTTTTCAGCTAGGCAACAAAATATTTAAATTAGCATTGAAACTGGATTTTCCATGAACTGTTTAAAGGTTTGAAGAAATGCAGCGCCTGATGCACCATCTACTACTCGATGATCGCAGGACAATGTTACTTTCATAACATTTCCAGGAACAATCTTTCCATCTTTAACAACTGGAACTTCCTTAATGCCTCCAACTGCCAAAATGCAGCTGTCAGGAGCGTTAATAATCGCTGTAAAGGATTCAATACCAAACATTCCGAGATTTGAAATTGTAAATGTATTTCCCTCCCAGTCGGATGGTTGAAGTTTTTTGTCTTTTGCTTTTTGGGCATATTCTCGTACCTCTGAAGCAATTTCAAGAATTCCTTTTGAATCTGCAAAGCGAATAACAGGAACAAGAAGTCCGTCTTCAACAGCAACGGCAACACCAACATGAACATGCTGATTTTTACGTATGAAATCTCCCATCCAAGCACTGTTTACTGTTGGGTGTTGTTTTAAGGACATACCAACAGCTTTGACAACCATATCATTGAATGAAACTTTTACGCCTTCCACGCTGTTTAATCCCTTCCGAATAGTGATTGCTTGATCCATATCAATATCCAGAGTTAGATAGAAATGAGGAGCACTAAATTTACTTTCTGCTAAACGCCGTGAAATTGTCTTACGCATTTGACTAACCGGTTCATCAGTAAATCTTTCAACTCCAAGAGGAGCTTGAGAAAAAGTTCTATTTGTAGGTGTGTATGGTGTGTAATGGTCAACATCTTTTTTAATAATTCTACCATTTTCACCTGTTCCAGAAACAGCGTTAATGTCAATACCTTTTTCTTCCGCCAATTTTTTTGCCAAGGGAGATGCGAAAATTCGTCCTGAATTTGAAGATAAAGGAATACTTTTTACCTCTGCAACGGGAGCTTTTTCTTGCACTACAAGTGGAGTAGGGGCAGCTTCTTTTTTCTCTTCCACTTTCTTTTCAGAAATTACAGGTACTTCAGGAGTAGCCGAAATAAGTGAAGCAATATCTTCTCCTTTATCCCCAATTATTGCTAAAATAGCATTTACGGGTGCAGTTTTACCTGTTTCAACTCCGATATAGAGAAGAAAGCCATCATAGAAAGATTCAAATTCCATCGTAGCTTTGTCAGTTTCAATTTCAGCGAGAATTTCACCTGTTTTTACAGCATCACCAACATTTTTTGTCCAAGCTGCTACAACACCTTCTGTCATGGTATCACTCAACTTTGGCATGTATACGATTTCAGCCATTTTCTTTTAGCTTTTAGTTTTTATTAATATTCTTTGATGTAAGGATAATCTGTTTGAACATAAATATCTTCATACAATTCATGCGCTTCAGGGTAAGGAGAGTTTTCTGCAAATTCTACAGATTCATCAACTTCTTTTTTTACCCAATCATTGATTTCGTTAATTTCTTTTTCTGTCAACCATTTATTATCTTTTAGTACATTCAAGCAATGCTCTATCGGATCTTGTTCAATCCATTCATTTACCTCATCTTTTGAACGGTATTTTTGTGGGTCGGACATAGAATGACCTTTATAGCGATAAGTACGAATATCTAATAATGTTGGTCCATCTCCTCTTCGTGCGCGATTACAAGCTTCTTCAATTGCATTGTGAACATCTTCAGGACGCATACCATTCACAATTTTTGAAGGCATTTCGTAAGATAGTCCAATTTTTGATAAATCTGTAACATTTGTTGTTCTTTCAACAGATGTTCCCATTGCATAATTGTTGTTCTCAATAATATAAACTACTGGTAATTTCCACATCATAGCCATGTTGAAGGTTTCATGCAATGCACCTTGTCTAACTGCGCCATCTCCCATTGATACAATAGCAACATTATCTGTTCCATTGTATTGTTCAGCAAATGCAACACCAGTTCCCATAGCAATTTGAGCTCCAACAATTCCGTGTCCACCCATGAAGTTTTTTTCTTTATCAAAAAAGTGCATTGAGCCACCTTTTCCTTTTGAACATCCAGTACTTCGCCCATAAAGTTCGGCCATTAAAATTCTTGGATCGGTACCTAAAGCAATTGGATGTCCATGATCACGATATGCTGTCATGTGTTTATCCGAAGGGCGACAAGCACTTGCAGTTCCTGCAACAATAGCTTCTTGACCAATATATAAATGACAAAATCCACCAAATTTTTGTTGAATGTATAATTGTCCAGTTTTTTCCTCAAACTTTCTTATAAGAAGCATGTCTTTGTACCATTTAACATATGTTTCTTTCGAAAATTTTGTTTTTACTGAACTTTCTTTTTTACTTACAGCTGCTGCTTTTATGGCCATAGTTTACAATTAATATTTTACGAGGACAAAGATAAGAATCAATTTGAATAAAATCACATATTGTCATTACTACACTAAGCAACTTTTTTTTATGCAAGAATTCAATTTTATTAAGTCGTTTCTTGATATTTTTGAGAACGGTAAATTAGTATAATTCCTGCAATAATAAATGGAATACTAAGCATTTGCCCAGTATTTATTAGCAATTCAAAATCACGTGCTGTTTGACCTTCTTTTATGTATTCGATAAAAAACCGAGATCCAAAAATAAAAATCAAAAAAGAACCAAACATAAAACCTGGTTTTTTCCATGAATTCATTTTCCAATACATCAAAAGTAAAATTAGAAAAGCTATAAAGTAGCAAATTGCTTCGTATAATTGTGCTGGATGTCT
>RFSL01000122.1 GCA_009923965.1 Flavobacteriia bacterium
ATGTAAAACATCAATCTGAAAGTTGTTTTTGACGACATAATAATTTTATCAAATGGCCCCCCATTTTGAGTACAAATTTGATGACAAAATCTCGAGTTGCAAAACGTCAAAACGAGACAGGACGCGACATTGAGCGACATACTGTGACGTAATTGGTGTTTTTTTGGATTACGTCACAAGTTGCAAAATAAATGTGTCGTTTTATGGCGTTTTAAGTCGTTTTCAGAGCCATATTTTTCCATAAAAAAACCCCGATTATCATTGATAATCAGGGTTTTAGCTTATTTCTTGTTAGAAATGATGCGGAGAGAGGGGGATTCGAACCCCCGTTACGTTACCGTAAACACGCTTTCCAAGCGTGCGCGTTCAACCGCTCTGCCACCTCTCCGAATTTTAAGTTTGCAAAAATAAGCAATTTAGAATGATACCGAAATTTATAGCCCGTAAAGTAACATTCCTATTGTAAAATAAATGAAAAGGCCAGTTACATCATTTAAAGTAGTAATAAATGGTCCAGTTGCAAGAGCAGGATCAATCTTATAATGATTGAGTACCAAAGGAATAAGAGTTCCGATAACAGCCGCAAAAATAATTACAGTAAATAAAGAGATACTTACTACAAATCCAAGCTGGGCATTACCAAAGAAATATGCTATTACAAAAATGATGCTAGCCAATAACACGCCATTAAATAAACCCACTGCAGCTTCGCGTAAAAGTTTATGAAAGATATTTCCGAAATCTTTTGTGCCGCGAGCTAATGATTGAACAACAATTGCCGAAGATTGAACGCCAACATTTCCTCCCATGGCAGTAATTAAGGGAATAAAAAAAGCAAGCGCCGGGATTTGTGTTATACTTCCCTCAAAGCCAGAAATTACTTTAGCTCCGAGAGTTCCACCTAATAAACCAATTATTAACCACGGTAATCTTGCTCGAGCAACTCTCCAAATACTTGCATCACGCTCAATTGGCTCAGTAATACCTGTTGCTAATTGGAAATCTTTATCGGCTTCTTCCTTTATGAAGTCTACAATATCATCAAGTGTGATTCTTCCAACTAATTTATTTTGATAATCAACTACAGGAACAGAAACTAAGTCGTATTTCTCCATAACAGCTGCTACTTCTTCTGCAGAATCTGAGGTATTTACAGAAATGATATTTTTGGATTGATATAAATCAGCAATTTTTGTTTTTACATTTGAAAAAAGTAAGCGCTTTAGCGACAAAACACCAAGTAAGCGGTTTGAATCGTCTACAACAAAAATATTGTACACTTTTTCTACATCTTCTGCTTGTTTTCTCAATTCAACAATCGTTCGATTAACAGGCCAATCTATGTGTGCTTGCAAAAATTCTTTCTGCATTAATCCACCAGCAGTATCCTCATCATAATTTAAGAGGTCAACAATATCTTCTGCTGCTTCATCGTCATCCATTTGTGAGATAACCTCCTGAATTTTATCTTCGGAAAGCTCCCCTAAAATATCTGCAGCATCGTTGGAATCTAGGTTTTCTAATTGATCAGCTATTTCTTTAATTGTAAGAGAGGCAAGAAAACGATCCCTTACATCCTCATCCAATTCCATTAAAATATCTGCTTGTGTATCTTCGTCTACTAGAAAATAAATAAATTTTGCCTCTTCATTGCTTAATTTATCCAAAATCTCAGCGACATCTGCAAAATGCAGGACAAGTACATTTTCTTGTATCCAAAGAATCTCCTGCTCCGCTATTTTTTGGCGAAGAATATCAAGAAAATCTTTGGTTAGTTCGAAGCGCACGGTTTAATATTTGCGCAAAGATAGGGAATTGAATAGACTTTATTCCTTATTAACGAGAAGTGTTAATCATGACAAAGTCCTTGAACTATATGAAATGTATCGTGTGCAGCAGTAATTTTCTTTTTTAAAAGAGAATTGCTAGCTTTCTTATTGTTCAATCTATTGATTTCAATACATTGCTTTTCAAGTTGCTTTAATGCTATTTTAATTGCGGGCTTATCCAAGGATTTTGGGGAAACTGATGCCGCTAATAAACTACTTTTTGCCATCAACTCTGCACTTCTTTTCTTCAAAGGTTCAAGATTGTCTGTTTCAGCGGGGTGAAAAGTTTGAGCCATGACCTTATGAAATTCTTTTAATTCCATCCAATTGTCTTTTTCAATTTCTACTAATAATGGGTCGTTCAAAGCCGCAGCATATTTTTGTGAGACAATACCCCAATCTACTAAATTCCAAATAGCCCCGAGGTAATCACCACGTTTATTTTGGTATTTCAAGTAATAGGCATGTTCCCATACATCAATACAAAATATGGGGATACCTCGTTCTTTTGTAATGTCCATAATAGGATTGTCTTGATTTGCTGTTGACGAAACCATGAGTTTTTTATCTGGCGTTACACTAAGCCAAACCCAACCTGAGCCAAAGCGAGTTGTTGCTCCTTGATTGATTTTTATTCGTAAACTATCCATGGATTTAAATTGCAAATTAATTGCTGCAGCTAACTCAGAACTGATAGGACTTTGCGATGCTGTTGGGACTAAAATTTCCCAAAACAAGGAGTGGTTAAAATGTCCCCCGGAATTATTTCTCACGATATCAGATCTGAAACTTGCATACATCAATAAATCATTCATGGAAAGCGACTCCATTTTTGTGCCCGCAAGTGCTTTATTTAAATTAGTAACATACGCTTGATGATGTTTTGCATGATGAATTTCCATAGTTTGAGCGTCAATCCAAGGCTCATAAGCATTATAAGCATATTTAAGAGCTGGTAAAAAATGTCCTTGAGAAAAAGATCTGAGTGAAGGAAATAAGAACAATAAGGATATAAAGAATTTCATGTGGAATAATTTTTTAGCAAAATTACATTAAATTCATAAAACAAATAGCGAAAAAAGGTGCTTACATATTCTGTAAATCAACTAAGCGCATTGCAATGAATGCTTTTAAAACGCGCTCACCAACTTCTGGTACTTCCACATGAATTAAATATACACCTGATGCTACTGGAATATTTTGGTGGTTGGTCAAGGTCCAATCTTGATATGTAATTGGGCTATCTTTTTTAAAGCGCTTGATTAATTTTCCATTCGAAGAATAAATTGAAATAATACATTGTTCCGGAAGATTTGTAATCTTAATTCTACTGTCTAATCTACTTTGCTCATATTCTGAAAAAGCATAATATGGATTCGGAACGATATTTATCAATTTTAATGCTTCTTTTTCTGCTGATAGATTATTAGTTTTAGTACTTAAATTCTCCATCGACCAAGAATACATTGGTCTTCCGTTGTTTTCTCCTGAAGCAACAAAGTTCTTATACTCCTTGTTGATCCGTAATTTAACCTCTGCATCTGTTGAAAGTAAGGTTTGATCTTTCTCAAGCATTGGATAGGCTACCCATGTTAAACTACCATACAACTCGCGTTTAAGTGGTAGAGATGAAGCATTTGCCTCAACTTCTATCCATTTGTTTTGTAGAAAATTACTGCCTGCCTCTGCTTCACTTGGAATATAGGCCGGGAAATCAAATCCTGTACTAAAACCATTTATTGACTTTTGATTGTAGCTAAAGATATAGATTGGATGTACTCCACCCATTAAAGGAGCACCCGAATTACTTACCAAACGATCTGTAGGATTCCAAAGCATGTCTGCTCCGTTTTCTCCTCCTAAAAATGAGTTCTCTCCAAAAGCCATGTACAAACGAGCGCCAGATTCTAAGTCCACTGCATAACCCGGAAACCAACCCATACCTGTTCCACTTCCATCTACTTCTCCCTCTTTGTTAACACTTGGACTTTTGCGCATGTATCCAGCTGTGGAAGCTCCCACACTTAAAGTTGTATTTCTACATAGTTCGATCACTGGACATCTTGTCCATTTTGACTTATCATTTGTGAAAACAATGTTCACACTTGGTAGAAAACTTATTGAAGCATTTGTTTTGAACGTTGGACTATACGCTCCAATA
>RFSL01000123.1 GCA_009923965.1 Flavobacteriia bacterium
TCATTTCAAAAATAAAATTATCTCTGACAAGCAAAAAATAATCAATAGCAGGTTTTTCGGGTAATAGGAATTTGAAATTCTGTTTGTTTTTAATAATATAATATTTGGTGAGATTCTCTTCATCAAAAAAATGGTAAACACGAAAAAAAGAAGTTTCTTTTGTCTTGGAGTCATAGATTTCTAATTGCTCGTCATGTAATGTAATTCTCATGTCGCGTGAAGAATTTAACTCCCATGCTAAGCGATAGTCGCTAAAAGCTGTAGATAAACCAAGAACATCAAATTGAGTGTCTTCAGTTAGCGTAAATTTATGACTTTTGTGCTTCAATTTTTTAATCAAAAGTAAACATTTTATTAAGTAACTTAATTAATGCATATGATTTCATAATGCAACTTTAATAAAAGGAAAATAAAAGCATAATACTGAGTAAAACAAATTAGAGCTTTATTCATTATTTATTTGAAAACGCTTAATCGTTTTTTGTTCGTTGGTAACTAATCCAAAAAGATAGTCGCCATTTTTTAGATTTTTGGTATCAAAATGAATGATGTGACCACCCTCAGAAAATTCCTCATTTCGTAATTCTAGTATTTTTATTTCTCCTTCCCAAATTGAAAATTCAATAGTAATTTTATGAGGGTTCACAAAATAAAAAGCAACTTCCCCACTCGCAGGGTTTTTATCCAAACTATACAAAGTGCAGTAATTTTCTTTTTTAATTCTTCCTTTACTGAGTTTTCGGAGAAGCAAGCGATAAAGAATTACTCCTAGTAAAAGTAAGAATGAAACAAATAAGATAGCTGTAATTTTCTCCATTTAAAGTGTAATTATTCCTTTTATTTTTGATACTTTTTCATACTTTTCAATAATTGATTGCGCATTCAACGCTACTTCTTTTGCGCTAATGCTAAGATAATTTCCTTTGCCGGAGGGAAGAAAACCAATTTCTGTATTTTCATCAAATAATGATGTTACCAATGCTATTTTTTCATTTTCATTCGGAACGATGAATTTATACAAATAAATATTTGGCCATTCTAAAAGCTCTAATTGAATTCGTAAATTGTCAAACTGGTTCACTTTGCAAATGTAAGCAACAAGCATTTGAGATTTACAGCTTTTACAATTTTATTTTAAAAAGATAAAATCACTTATTTCTTATTAATATGCAATGTTATGTTTAGGTTAAGAAATTCAATCTTATAATTTAATACAACTACTTGCTCTATCTTTACTAAAAAAATAGTATGGCTGGAATTTTAAGTTACTTTTTACCAAAAGACAAAGTCTTTTATTCTCTTTTTGAACAAGCAAGTGATAATCTAGAAAAAATCGCAAAAAATCTTTTGCAAGTTGTTCATGAACCTGATTTCAATAAACGTGGAGTCCTAATAAAAGGGATGGAAGATATTGAGCATCAAAATGATGAGATTACACATAAAATATTCATAGAATTAGGAAGAAATTTTATAACTCCTTTTGATCGTGAGGATATTCATAGTTTAGCATCTGCCTTAGATGATATTGCAGATTGTATTTATGCTGCAGGCAAAAAAATTAATTTCTATAAAATAGATCCAATATCAGATCAAGGAATTCAGAAAATGGCGGAAGCAATTAGTGGTGCAGTAAAAGCGGTAAAAGAAGCTGTTACGGAACTTCGAAACCTAAAAAACACTCAAAAAATCATTGAATGTGTAATCAAAATTAATAGCATTGAAAATAATGCAGATGATATCTTTGATATGAGCATAGAGCGTTTATTTGAGTCAGATGTTGATGCTAAAGAATTAATAAAACGACGAGAAATTTATCAAGTAATGGAAGTTGCAACTGATAAATGTGAAGATGCAGGAAATGTAATCGAATCCATAGTTGTTAAATACGCTTAATTCATAGTCATTTAAAATTCCATTTATATGTTTACGCTACTTATTACAGTAATAGTTATTGCATTAATATTTGACTTAGTCAATGGATTTCATGATGCCGCAAATTCAATTGCTACAGTTGTGTCAACGAAAGTACTCACACCATTTCAAGCTGTAATATGGGCCGCTTTTTTCAATGTTTTGGCATTTTGGGTTTTTGATATGAGTGTAGGAAATACTGTAGCAAAAACTGTTGACAATAATGCTATTGACCTTTGGGTAATTCTTGCTGGATTAATTGCAGCCACATTTTGGAATTTACTAACTTGGCGACTTGGAATACCTTCTTCTTCTTCGCATACCTTAATTGGGGGATTTGCAGGTGCTGCAGTTGCTCATGCCGGTTGGGATGTTGTTGCGTCCGGTGAAATTTTAAAAGTAATTCTATTTATTTTTCTTGCGCCTTTAATAGGAGGATTTATAGCATTTCTTATTTGCCTGGTCACCATCGCACGCTCTTTTTGGAAAAAAATGGCTTTTATTCTTATACTTTCAACCATAACAATTGCTTTCATGGAGTATATGATAGAATACATGGATATGAAACCAATAATGCTCTATATTATAATTGGAATGATTTCAGTATTTATTCTTGTCTATATCTGGTTTGAACTAAAACATGGTAGCAAAAACCCATCTGCTGTAAAAGAGGCACACATGCATAAACGCTTACAATTACTTTCCTCAGCAGCTTTCTCTTTGGGGCACGGAGGAGCAGATTCTCAAAAGGTAATGGGAATTATTTGTGCCGCACTTTTAGTCTATGGAAACATGGGGAGAGAAGGGAAATTAGAGCATGCAATTCCTAAAGAACTGCAAATTTCAGAATTGATGCAAATTGAATACCATAATGAAAAAGGGAAACTGGAGAAATTTAAGCCTGAAATTGCAGAAATAAATGGGAAAACTTATTTCGTAGATCACAAAGAGATTCTAGATGCAGAAAACGGAAAAACTGTCTACAATAAAAAAGGGGATTTAAATTCCGCATACTTGAAAAAATTAGCGCCTCCCTCATTTGATGAAATCGATAGCGAACTTTCAAAAATTGAAGTTTTTACTGTTGGAAAGATGCTCTGTGATTCGAAGTCCCGCGACACAATTTTTAATGATAAAACCCTAAATCGCAAGTATAAACATGCTGGAATTTTTTCATCCTATACAGATCAAAAAACAGGAGATTTAAAAGAAGGATATAAAATTAAAACTAAAGTTCAGTCAGAAACTATGCCCTTTTGGATTGCATTTGGTTGTTACTTGATGATTGGTCTTGGAACTTTGATGGGTGGTTGGAAAATCGTAAAAACAATGGGAACTAAAATCACAAAAGTTACACCACTTGAAGGTGTTTGCGCGGAAACGGCAGGCGCATTAACCTTATTTACGGTTTCTCAATTTGGAATTCCTGTTTCTACTACACACACAATTACTGGTTCTATTATTGGTGTTGGTGCAACAAAAAGATTAAGTGCTGTTCGTTGGGGAGTAACTATCAACTTGCTTTGGGCTTGGATTCTTACCATTCCTGTTTCTGCACTTCTTGCTGCTCTCATCTATTATGCTATTATTTGGCTAAAATAAAAGGGTTTTTCCTTGGATTATTTTCAGATTATAAAAATTTAACTTAAGTTTGATGCTAAATTAATTTTCACTCTTAATATAAAATTTTATGATAAAAATTCTACTTTCTTTTTCTCTTGTTGCATTAGCATATTTTTCAAATGCACAAGTAATCGTTGCTGGTGTTTCTCCTAGCAATATTGTTGGTAATTATGCAAATGCTTGGGCAGATCCTGCCGGAGGTTGGGGCACACCTAATTTTTTAATTCCAGGAACCTACATACAAGATACACTTATGATGGCAGATGATGGTTCAGTTGGTTTAAATGCACAAGGTCACCCAGTTTCAGCTGCAGCATGTAATCCAGTAATTAATAACTTAAGCGGGAAAATTGCTGTAATTTACAGAGGAGATGGCACGACAAACACTACTTCTGGGGGTTGCGAATTTGGACTCAAAGTACTGAATGCTCAAACTGCTGGTGCAATTGG
>RFSL01000124.1 GCA_009923965.1 Flavobacteriia bacterium
TGGGTTTGGCCCTTTGTAAAATGGGGTTTTATAATCTTAACTGTATTTAAAGCTAGCTATATTGTCCTGGTATTTATGCATTTGGGAGATGAGAAAAAGGCCTTGAAATACATGATTTTAATCCCGTATTTTTTGTTTATCCTCTACTTAATATTTATTGCCCTTTGGGAAGCTTTGGCAGTTGGAGATGCTTGGTCAACTTACGGAGGAGCATAATATATAATGGGAATCAGAGAAAAAATTTCAAACAAAAAAAAATCACTTTTTGCTTTTCTTATTCTTTTTGGGCCTGCTTTATTCTTAATTTTTATCGCAACAAGAGGTTGTCAACATAAGTTTAAAGTTCTGAAAGACTTTGGGGCAGTAGAGAATATTCCCTTTATAAATCATTCAGCAAAAAAGAAAGAAGCGTTAAAATTTAGTGATTTTAACGGAGACATTCTTTTGATTACTACTATCCAAACAACCTGCCCTAAAAATTGCGCTATTTCTTTTTGGCATATCGATCAAATGCTATACCAACACATTCGTAAGAATAAACGCAAGAAATTAAAACAAGTTCGAATCATTTCCTTTGCTACAGACGGTTTAGGAAATCCCCTTTCGGAAGAGCAAGTAAGTACAATTAAAGAAGAACTAAAAGATTATGTTGAAGGATATGATCCAACAATTTGGATCGTTGCAACAGGAGATACTCGAAAAGTTTATGATTTTAAAGAAAATGGACAAAGTTTATTGCAAAAAGGGAAGCAATATTATGGTGGCGAAAGTTTTCAGGAGTTGGTATTACTTTTAGATAAGCAACAGCATTTGAGAATGGTATTACCAGGAAATAAAGAAGGACTCCTTCGCAGAATGAAAGAGCATTTAGCACTGTTGCAAAAACAATATGATAAAGAACGAAACTAATGCTTATTAGGAATTCGATTATTCTGATAGTTACAGCACTCTTTTTTTCAGCTTGTGAATCTAAAAGAATTCTTCCAAAATTAGGTAAGATAGACCTTGAATACAGAGTGGTAAATGGTAAAAAAGTAGCCGATAGTATCTTTCAAAAAATCCCGGAGTTTCGCTTTCTAAATGAAGATTCTGTATTTGTTGGGAATAAAAATTTCAAAAATAAAATATGGATAGCAGAATTCTTCTTTACAAGTTGCCCTACTATTTGTCCCGTAATGAACTTGCAATTAAAGAAACTTAATAAGGAAACTAAGGCAATAAACAAACACATTCAGTTTTTATCGTTTACAATAGACCCTGAAAATGATACTCCATCAATTTTAAAAGATTACAAGAAAAGATACGGAATTAATTCAGAAAACTGGGCTTTTTTAACAGGAAATGAAGCTGAAACCCACGCATTAGGGATTAATAATTTCCTTACTTTTGCTGGGAAAGATGATGAAGCTGCAGGTGGCTACGCACACTCCGGTTCCTTTACATTGGTTGACAAAAATGGAATTGTGAGAGGAGTTTATGAAGTGACTAATTTTGATTTATCAGTTAATAAAAATGAATATAAACGTCTTAAAAAAGACATTTTTGATTTACTAAAATATGAGTATAACACAACTCCCTAAAGAAAAAGTTGCAATCGTTCGAAAAATAATTATAGCTGTTGCTATAGTTGTTCCTCTTGTCGTTGCTGCCTTATTTAAAGTTAAAATAACAGGAATAGATCTTGGTTTTCTTCCGCAGATTTATGCAGGACTTAATGCATTAACTGCATTTTTTTTAATTCTAGCACTTCTAGCTGTAAAAAGGAAGAATATCGTCCAGCATCGATTTTTTATACGAATCTGTCTTTTACTATCTATTTTATTTCTTCTTTTATACATTGCTTATCACATGACCTCAGACCCGACAAGTTATGGAGGTAAGTATCCTGCAACTTATTACTTTATTCTTATTTCTCATATACTATTGAGTATTGCTGTTATCCCTATAGTACTTTTAACCTATTTATTTGCTTGGGAAGGAGATTTTGAAAGACATAAAAAATGGAACAGGTTTGCGTTTCCTATTTGGCTTTATGTTGCTGTAACTGGCGTGATAGTTTACCTAATGATCGCTCCTTTTTATCCTGCTTAAAATTCTAGTTTAGCAATAAGCATCATATGCTGCAGCAAGATTAGCTGCTATCATTTGCGCGCTGCCACCTTCAATGTGATGACGTTCTAAGAAATGAACTAATTTTCCGTCTTTAAAAAGCGCAATAGAAGGAGAGGATGGAGGGTAAGGTAAAAAATATTTTCTTGCTTGACTTACCGCATCTGTATCTACTCCTGCAAAAACTGTTGTAAGAATCTCCGGTTTTTTCGAGTGTTGCAACGATAATTTTACACCAGGGCGCATATTTCCCGCAGCACAGCCACAAACAGAGTTCACTACAACTAACATTGTACCTGAGTCCTTTGTTAAAAACTGATCAACTGAATTAGAATCTATTAATTGTTCGAAGCCAACATTTGTTAAGTCTTCTTTCATTGGCAAAACCATCTCTGCTGGATACATACGTTCTTATTTTAGACTACAAAGTTAGGAATAATTTAGTAATGACTTTCGATTTAATAAATCTGTTTCTTTTGTCTTTTACTAATTTAATTCGCAGTTCATATCTGCGCCACAACATTGCGGAGATTTTATCTTTCCCATGCAACCTGGGCATTGTGATATTTGTACTACAACACCATTATCCAAAGTTAAATGTGCATTTTCTAAAGGAAGATTACATTTGCCACATTGAGCATTCACTGACATGCCACATTTTTTACATTCGTATGTATTCATTTTTTTAGGAGTAAGATATTAAAATTTAAAGATTATTTAATGTAAAACATTGGTAATAGATAGAATATAAAAACAATTACTTGCAATATTTTTTAATTAGTTCTTCAGAATTAGCATCTCCTAACTCAATTGCTTTTTTCCAATCCAAGCAAGCACCTTCGAAATTATTTAATTCTTGATTTGCAATTCCTCTATTTGTGTATATAAAGGCTCTATTTTTCTTGCTGTATTTAATAGCTTTATCATAGTCTAGAATGGCACCTTTATAATCTTTTAAATAGACTTTAAGCAGGCCTCTATTATAGTAAGCACCTCCATTAGCTGGATAGAATTTGATAGCAGTATTATAATCAGTTAAAGCTCCTTTGTAATCATTTAATTTATATTTTGCTAATCCTCTTAGATAATAGGATTGTCTTGCTGACTGATTTAATTTTAATGCCATATTGAAATCATTTATTGCACCTATATAATCTTCTAATTTATATTTTGCTAGCCCTCTCAAATAATATACCTGAACTTTTTTAGGTTCAATTTCAAGTGCTGAATTGAAATCTGATATAGCTCCCAGATAATCTTGCGATTCTTGTTTTTCAAAACCATTCTTGTAAAATTCTTCAGCAGTCTGCCCAAATGCAAAGCATACAAAATTTAAAAAAATAAAAATAAAATAGTTTTTCATACAGTATATTTTATATTAAAAATAGGGAAATTTAATTAATGGTCATATTTCTCTTTCTTGGTCTTGATTAAGAAATTAACATAAAGGTTTTTTAAAAAGTTAAAGCTGCACTATTTCGAGTAATCATTTAGAATTTAACTATTAATGCAGATAGAATTAAAAAGATTAATTAACAAAGTTTACATCTTTTACAAGTCTAACTTTGAGTTTATGAAATCCATAGTTTGCAAAGTCATATCCGAATTGGTAGCCATGTTTAAAATTTTGTATCCATGCCTTACCATATTTATATTTGTCTGAAGCATATTCAGAAGTACTCCAGTAATACTTTTGCTGAAATCCACCAATTTTATCTTTATTTAAATAAAGCTCATTTAATTCTTCTCTAGTAGGTATTCTCCATCCTAGTCCTACCTTCTCACAAACTTTTTTTGCAGTTTTCCAAGTCATCCTATTTGCTAAATCACTTTTAGCAACCTCTAATTTTTTACCATTTTTTTG
>RFSL01000125.1 GCA_009923965.1 Flavobacteriia bacterium
GGAAAAGTCTTATTTTATATTGCTATTTCATTTTCTGTATTTCAAGTTATTACTGCCGCTCATTTATTAGATTTACCAAGTCAGATCTTAAGAGCAGTTCATGTGGGGTTTTTAGGTTTATTAGGATTTCCTTTAGTTTGTGCCTTAAAAAAACAGAATAATTTTTTTAAAATGTATTCTGGGTCAGGTTACGACCGTGGAGAAGGTATTGTTCAGTTAGAAGATTCAAGTTATGCTATTACAGGAAGTTCAAGTAGTTGGGGAGAAAGTTCACAAGCTTTTCTACTTAAAATTGATACGGCAGGAAATTATTTATGGAGTCAAAGTTATGGTGGTGCAGAATCAGAAGCAGGGAAAAGGGTTTTGTACAATGCTGATTTAGGATTCTATATAGCAGGGTTTTCAAATTCTTTTGGGTCAGGAGATTTTGATGCATATCTTGTAAAAACTGACCTTAACGGGAATAAATTATGGGAAAAAACCTACGGGAAACCAAGTAATTGGGAACGAATTAATGACGCAATTTGGAATGGTTGGAGAAATTCAAGCTACAAATGGCGTTGCATCTGATATTCTCATTATTCATGCTGATAAAAATGGTGATACTTTGTGGACAAAAACCTTTGGAAGCATTGGTGAAGATCGTGCAAATTCAATTATTAGTGTGCAGGATTCTCTTTTTATTATTAGTGGTGAAATGTTTATCCCTGACTCAAATCTTGTAAAAGGATTTATCTTAAAAATGAATGCTCAAGGAACCATTATATGGGAAGATACCGTAAGTGATTTAGCTGGAAAATATGGTGTAAGCGATTTATCTCTAGGGCTTGATAAAATTTATGTTATCGGTTTTAGAGAGGTTAACCCTGAAAATTTTGACGATTTTGCAGGTACATTTGATTTAGATGGTAATTTAATATTTCAATATACAAAAGTAGATTTAGCACAAGTAGCATCTACTTATTTTAGTGAAGTTGCATTTCTGCCAGGTCAAAATAAAATTGCAATTGCTTATCAGACATTAAATCAGGGAACTTTTCAAGATAATTATGATGTAATCGTTGCTAATTTTTTTGATGACCTTGACCTTTATTGGTTAGATCAGTTTCGTGCGATCAATAATGAGGGCTTGGATGAAGCAGGTCAAGTATTAGCTACAAATGATGGAACATACATAACAGTTGGAACAAATGCATCAACAGGACTTTTTGCGAATACAAGTAATGGAGGTTCACATATTTTTGTGATGAAAGTTGGTGCAAACAATGTTTTTCCAATTACTTACAACGTTAATACACTCAACCAATTAGTTGAAATCGAAAGTCTTGGAATTAAAATTCAAGCTAAAATTTCGCCAAATCCTTTTAATGAGGAACTAACCATTTCAATAGCTTCTAAAATTCCTATTCAGGGAATTATCTATAATGCTTTATTAGAAGAGGTTTTACAGTTTGATATTTTTGGTGAAACAACTATTGAAACTAGTAATTTGAGTCCAGGCGCTTATTTTGTGAAATTAGGAGATCGATTTTATCAAAAAATAATCAAGGTAAATTAATTCTTCTTTCTTCGATCTAACTCTTTGATTATCAAAGAAAGTTCCCTGCCTGTTTGACCAGCTACTGAAGTATTTTCATCTGCTCGCCGCAATAAATAGGGCATCACTTCTTTTACAGGTCCAAAAGGAACATATTTTGCTACTTTAAAACCTGCATTCGATAAATTAAAAGAAATGTGATCGCTCATTCCAAGTAATTGGGCGAAGTAAAATTTATCATTGTCCCTTGAAATTTGCTTTCTCTCTAATTCTTGGGTTAGCAACAATGAACTTTCTTCATTGTGTGTGCCTGCACAAAGCGCAAAAAGCATTTCATGTTCTAGGATGAATTTTAAAGCTGTATTGTACGCATCGTCACTTGCATTTTTATCTGGATAAATTGGTGATGGATATCCTAGTTTTTGAGCGCGTGCTCTTTCTTTTTCCATGTATGCGCCTCGCACTAATTTTATACCATATTTTATTCCATGCTTTTTTGCGTTTTCAGAGCAACTTGTAAGAAATTCTAAGCGGTCATGTCGGTACATTTGCAATGTATTGTATACAATTGCTTTTTCAAGATTGTATTTTAGCATCATTTCCAGTGCCCAAGAGTCAATTATTGCTTGAATCCACGATTCTTCTGCATCAATGAAAACAGGAATCATTGCTGAATGAGCAGTAGCACAAATTCGCTCAATTCTATTCTTTATTCCTTCTAATTCAAGTATTTGTGATTCATTGAGAATACAATTCTGATCAGAAGCCTTTTCTAATAGAATAATACTGCCAATTCCTGTCACTTTAAACACTGCAAAAGGAATATTTTTATTGTTTATTCCTTCTTGAATTGTCTGAATAATTATTTCAACTGTTTGCTCGAAATCTTCATCTGTCGTTTTTCCTTCTATAGAATAATCTAAAATTGTCCCAACTTTAAAAGTTGCTAATTCCTCCATTTTATTTCTGCAATCTTCAATGCTTTCTCCACCACAAAATTGTTTGAAAATGGTTGCTTTAACAATTTTACGAATAGGTAAACGCAAACTTAGAGCAAAATTAGTAGCTACTTTTCCAATTTTTACAATGATAGGAGACGAAACAATCTTAAACAACCAATATGCTCTTTTTAAATCAGGAGTAGATTTACTCTTAAAGGCAATTTCTGTATTTTCGAAGGATAACATGGCACAAAAGTAATTGCTTTTTTATTACGAAGTTGCGTTCAGAAAAGTTTAATTAATTTTGATGTCAAATCAGAAAATGAAAATTATAAAGGCTACTAATTATCAGGTAGAAATTGGTTCTATTCTTGAAAGTTCATTTTCCAATGTCTTATCTGCCTTCTCAGGGCATAAAATTATTATAATTGTTGATGAAAACACCCATGATAATTGCTTAGATTACCTTATTACTTCTTTCAACGAACTTGCGCGCGCAGAAATTGTTCTGCTGCCAACTGGCGAAAAAAATAAAGTCATGGAAGTATGTTTTCAAGTTTGGCAAGCACTCACAGAATACAATGTTTCTCGAAAAGATTTAATCATCAATCTAGGTGGTGGGATGGTTTCAGATATGGGTGGATTTATTGCTACAGTTTACAAACGAGGATTAAAATTTATAAATGTTCCAACTTCACTTCTTGGAATGGTTGATGCGGCAATTGGGGGCAAAAATGGCATCGATTTAGATGGATATAAAAATCAATTGGGTACATTCTCTCATCCTTCACATATTTTTATCGATCCAGTATTTTTAGCAACACTTCCCGGCGAGGAAATTTTTAATGGCTATGCTGAAATGCTAAAACATGCGCTAATTCAAGATAAGGATTTATGGTTGAAAATTCAAAAAATTCATTCTGAAAATGATTTAATTCAACTTGATGTTATATATAGTTCTGTTTTAATAAAAACAAAGATTATCGACAAAGATCCATTAGAAGGAGGATTGCGAAAAATATTGAATTTTGGTCACACAATTGGTCATGCGCTTGAGGGCTACCAATTAAATAAAAGACAAATTTCTCATGGTCATGCAGTAGCTTTAGGAATGTGCGCCGAAGCACATATTTCTATGAAAAGAAAATTTATTTCTCTAGAAGAATTTAGGGATATTGAAGCAACAATTACAGCAAGTTTTCCGATGGTGTCAATTGAACTCGATGAGGTGCCAGAAATAATTTCCTTTATGCATCAAGACAAAAAAAATCATTCTGGGAAAATTTTATGTAGCTTACTAAAGGGAATTGGATCTGCCGTTTATGATATCGAAATAAATGAAGCTGAAATTGGAGAAGCCTTGCTTCATCTTAATCTGTTGGCTAATAACCCAAATTAAATTAGCGCCTTTATCTCTGAGATAATTCGATTTGCTAGTTTGTTTGCTGCTTCTTCATCGCTTGCCTCAGAATAAA
>RFSL01000126.1 GCA_009923965.1 Flavobacteriia bacterium
CGCTGGCTTGCTCAAGAATTAGGCTTGGAACGCTTGGTTATTAAATCAACTAAATTAGTTGGGTATTTTATTTCAAATTCGCAATCTGAATTCTTTGAAACACCGGTTTTCTCTAATTTATTAAACAAGATTACAGCTATTGGAGAAGGTTATCGCTTAGTGCAGCAAAATGAAAAACTTCGCTTAGTAATTGAACCAGTAAAACACATCAAAGATGCATTTGAGAAACTTAGTGTTTTGAAAGACAATAAAGCAGAAAAACTATAAAAGATCATTCGCTAAATTAGCCAATTCTGACCTCTCACCTTTTTCTAATTTCACATTGGTAAATAACGCTTGGTTTTTTAAGCGGTCGATGAGGTAAGCTAAGCCATTACTGTTTTCATCAAGATAGGGCGAATCGATTTGATGAACATCCCCCGTAAATACAATTTTTGTGTTCTCACCAGCTCTAGTTATAATTGTTTTTACTTCATGTGGGGTAAGATTTTGAGCTTCATCAACTATAAACATAACGTTTGAAAGACTTCTTCCACGAATGAAAGCAAGTGGGGTTATAACAATTTTTCCGTTTTCTTGCATTTCCTGAATAGCCCGATTTTTTTTCTCGTTGTCTCCAAATTGCGACTTTATAAACTTCAGGTTGTCCCATAATGGTTCCATATAAGGCCCAATTTTATCATTAACGTCCCCAGGGAGAAAACCAATTTCACGATTTGAAAGCGGAACAATTGGTCGTGCAAGAATAATTTGATTGTAGCTTTTATGTTGTTCCAGTGCTGCTGCAAGAGCGAGTAAAGTTTTTCCTGTGCCCGCAACACCCTGAAGCGCAACTAATTTTACATCATCATTTAAAAGTGCATGAAATGCAAAAGTTTGCTCGGCATTTTTTGGTTTAATGCCATAAACAAATTCTTTTTCTATTCGCTCGATCTTATTTGTAAGGTGATTGTAAAAAGCTAATGAAGAGGTTTTTCCATTTTTTAAAATGTAGTAGCCATTTATTTCTTTTTTATCTCCTAAAATACCATTTTCATCGATGACTCCTTTAATAAAAATATCTCGGATTATTTCTGAATCTACATTTTCAATTCCATACGAGCTAGATCCTTTTAAATCGTCAATGTTAACTTTTCCTGTTTCATAATCTTCAGCCATTAATCCTAATGCCTTTGCTTTAATTCTAAGATTAATGTCTTTTGTGACAAGAATAACAATGTGCTTTGGCTCTTGCTCTTTTAAATACAATGCAGCATTGATGATTTTATGGTCATTTTTTTCCGCTAAAAAAACATGCTCTGCGTTAATCAATTTTGGTTGACTATCCATAACTATCTTAAATTTCCCAAGGAGCTTTCCTAATGAAATCCATTCTTGTAGTGAACCTTTAATTGAAAGTTTATCAATAAATCGAATTACTTCCCGGGCGCAAAAGTTTTTAGTGTCATTGCCAACTTTAAACTTATCAAGTTCCTCCAATACAGTTATTGGAATCGTAACATTGTTGTTTTTAAAATTTGTTATGGCTTGATGGTCGTGCAGAAGAACAGAGGTGTCAAGCACAAATATTTTTTCTTTTTTCAACATCTTTTTTTATAAAATTAATTATAAATGAATCTATGAATAAGCTATTAAAATTAGAATATAGACAACAAAATGTTGATATTAACATTCCGTTAATTTTAAAGAAATAATAAGTCTCAAAGTCCTTTTTAAAGCAGATCCTAAAGCCTAAAAATCCAAATACGAGTAACAAAGTTTTAAAATAGATTTAATTTCAGTTTTTTTCAAAAGAAAAACTTAAAAAAACAACGTTTTTCGCTTAATTTCGTTTAATAATTAATTATGCAAACTAATATAAAATACATTATTATTTCCTTGCTGCTAATAAGCTCAAGAATTAGCTTTGCTCAACTAACTACTAGCACCTCTGTCAATCCGCAAACACTTGTTCAAAATACCCTCATCGGTCCAGGTGTTACTGTTTCAAATATTACATTTAATGGTTCTCCTAGTGCCATTGGATCCTTTACAGGTACGGGGACAAATTTAGGGATTGCCAATGGCATCGTGATGACTACAGGCACTGTTTTTGACAATGGAAATGGCCCCCACGGCCCAAATAATCAGGCGGGTGCTGGTCAACAAAATAATGGAGCAGGATCTTCTTTACTAAGCGGGATAATTGGTGGAGGAGAGACCTTTGACGCTGCAATTTTAGAATTTGACTTTATTCCGTATTCCGATACTGTTCGTTTTAAATATGTATTTGGTTCCGATGAATACCCTGAATTTGCACCACCAAATAATTCTGGATACAATGATGTATTTGGATTTTTTATTGCTGGTCCTGGAATAACAGGCTTGCAAAATATTGCTAGACTTCCAAATAATGGAAGTATTGTTTCGATTAATAATGTAAATGCCATTACAAATCCTACCTTTTTTAATAATAATGGAGATGGAACTACATCTCCTTTCAACTCAAACCCCTATTATATTCAATACGATGGATTTACCGATGTTCTAGAAGCTGTTTCAAGTGTTCAATGTGGTCAGACTTATCATTTAATTTTAGCAATTGCAGATGTTGGGGATGGTAAATGGGACTCCGGTATTTTTTTGGAAGCAAATAGTTTAACTTCAAAAACACCTGTTGAGATGGACTATACAGTATCTCAATCATTGTTTTCTAATCCTGATTGGATGGCTGAAGGATGTGTTACTTCGACCGTTACACTTTCTCGTCAAACAAATCTTACGACACCCTTAACAATTCCAATACAGGTTGCTGGCACTGCTTCAAATACACTTGATTTTTCTGGAGTACCTTCAAGTATAACATTTGCTCCTGGTCAAAGTACTTTGAGTTTTACGATAACTTCTCTTTATGACAATCTTGTAGAAGGTTTGGAGACAATAAGTTTAGTTTTTCCATTAGTAGATCCCTGCGGAAATGTGACACCCTTGATTTTAGATTTATTTATTCAAGATATACCACCATTGATTGTGCAAATAAATGCAACAACAATCAATTGTCCGGGCGAAAATGTTATTTTAACTACAAATATTACTGGAGGACTTGCCCCTTATTCCTATTTATGGAGTACAGGGCAGCAAACAGCAACTATTAATTTCATTCCTACAGTAAGTGCATCTTATTCAGTTCAAGTTTCAGGAACTTGTTCTAATCAACCAGCATCTAATACAATAATGGTAAATGTTCCGATTTTTCAGCCTTTAACAATTGTTGTGAATAATGATATTACGGAAATATGCCCATATATTCCAGTACTTTTAGATATTACTACAACTGGAGGCTCAGGAATCTACTCTTTTGAATGGCTAGAAAATACTACTCAAATAAGCTCACTAGACACCGTGACTGTGAGTCCATCACTTAGTACGAACTTTGTCGCTACTGTTTCTGACAACTGCGGATCTGTTGCTTCAGAGACAGTGATATACACAATAACAAGTCCTCCTTTGATTGTAACGACAAGTCCAGCTATTGAGATTTGTCCCGGAGATGGTGCTTTCATTTCAGCTTCAGCAAGTGGAGGATATGGGTCTTACTATTACGTATGGCCTCACAATAACACAACTATAAATTCTCTTTGGGTTTATCCTTCTGCTACAACAAATTATGTCGTTAATGTTTCAGATGATTGTCAAACTTTTTCTGTCCCCGCAATAGCAACAGTGATTGTAATTGAACCAAATGCAAATTTTGAAATTAGCAGTAATACTTTAATGATTGGCCTACCCATTACTTTTCAAAATACATCCACGAATGCATCATTTTATTCTTGGAATTTTGGGGAAGGGACTACTTCAAGTTTGGTAAACCCAATAAATACTTACTACCTAGATTCCACTTATTATATTACGCTAATAGCCACTGATAATAAAGGATGTACTGATACTATTA
>RFSL01000127.1 GCA_009923965.1 Flavobacteriia bacterium
ACTTACATTTCCTATACTTGATACTTGTACTGAAAAAACAGCAGAACTTTGTAGACTGCCTGGTGGACCTTTTGGTAAATTTAAATTACCTACTTTAGCTCAATTACACGATTTCTTATTTAATAAACCATTTTCAGAGGCACATAACGCAACAGCTGATGTAGAAGCAACAACACGATGTTTTTTGGAATTAATTCGACAGGGTAATTTTTCCTTAGAACAACTTTCACAGGGTTCTGGATTCATTGAGGAATACCGCAAAATAAATCCTTCTCCGATTCAAAGTATTGATTTAAAACATGTCAATTTAAAGCTAGAAAGCTCTAAATTGCTAGAAGCAACTAAGTTGAAAGTTAGTGAGAAAAAGTCATCTAAAATTGAAATTTCTGAGCAATTAAAAGATATACCATTTGCTCATTTGCACAATCATTCTAAGTTTACAATCCTACAATCTACTTCAGAGGTTCAAAAATTAGTTGAAAAAGCAGGGGTATTAAATATGCCAGCAGTTGCTTTAACAGATACTGGAAATATGATGGCAGCATTTCATTTCGAAATAGCAGCGAATAAATATAATTTAACAATTCAAGAGGAACGGGAGCAGGCTCAAAAAGAGGGTTTACCCTTTGATAAAAATGAAATATTACCGATAATTGGTTGTGAATTTAATGTTTGTGCTGATCTAAATGATAAAAGTCAAAAGGACAATGGCTATCAAGTTGTTTTCTTAGCAAAAAATAAAGCGGGTTATCAAAACTTAATCAAGTTAGCCTCCCTTGCTTACACTAAAGGGATGTATTATGTTCCGAGAATCGATAAAAAATTGATAGAAGCTTATAAAAACGATATTATTGTTCTTTCCGGAAATCTATACGGAGAAATTCCAAATTTAATTCTCAATGTTGGCGAAAATCAGGCTGAAGAGGCTTTGATATGGTGGAAAAATACATTTAAAGATGATTTTTATATCGAATTAAGTCGGCACAATTTAGAAATTGAGAACCGTGTGAATACCACTTTGGTTGCAATGGCTCATAAACATGATGTTAAATTAGTTGCAACTAACAATACCTTTTACTTGAGTCAGCATGATGCCCAAGCGCACGATGTTTTATTGTGTGTTAAGGACAATGAACTTGTTGAAACACCAAAAGGGCGAGGTCGTGGATTTCGCTATGGCCTTGAAAATGACCAATATTATTTTAAATCAAGTGAAGAAATGAAGGCGCTTTTTAGCGATCTTCCTGAGGCAATTATTACAATTTCTGAAATTTTATCAAAATGTGAGCATTATCCTCTTGCAAGAGAAGTTCTTTTGCCCGCGTTTGACATACCAACTGAATTCGTTTCACAGGAAGATACTAATGATGCTGGAAAACGAGGTGAAAACAACTATTTACGACATCTTACTTTAAAAGGTGCAGAAAAAAGATACGGTGAAATTTCAAATGAGCTACTTGAAAGAATAGATTTTGAATTGGCTACAATTGAAAAAACCAATTATCCTGGTTATTTTTTGATTGTACAAGATTTTTGTCAAGCAGCTAGAGAAATGGGAGTTTCTGTTGGGCCTGGAAGAGGATCTGCTGCAGGTTCCGTTGTTGCCTATTGCACAGGCATCACGAATATTGACCCAATTAAGTACGATTTACTATTTGAGCGATTCCTAAATCCCGATCGTGTTTCTATGCCAGATATTGATATAGATTTTGATGATGAAGGACGCGGCCGTGTTATAGATTATGTAATTCAGAAATATGGCGCAAATCAAGTAGCGCAAATCATTACTTTTGGAACAATGGCAGCTAAATCTGCTATTCGCGATGCGGCACGAGTTATGAATTTACCGCTTCCAGAAGCTGATCGCTTGTCAAAATTAGTTCCCGATCTTTCCTTAAAAAATATTCTTTCTTGGGAGGAAGTTGCTGTTATTGACCATTTAAAAAATCAAGAAGCAATTTTAAATGCAAAAGAATTAAGGCGTGTTGCACAAGGCTCTAATCTAGCTGCTCAAGTGTTACAAAAAGCTATGGAAATTGAAGGTTCTCTCAGAAATACTGGAATTCATGCCTGTGGAATTATTATTACTCCAGATGATTTAACAAATTTCGTTCCTGTTGCTTTGGCGAAAGATTCCGACATGGTGTGCACGCAATATGACAATTCAGTTGCGGAAGATGCCGGCTTACTAAAAATGGATTTTTTAGGACTGAAAACATTGACATTGATAAAAGATGCTGTGAAGTTGGTTAAATCAACCCAAGGAATTGACTTAGATCCTGATACATTTCCAATTGAAGATGATAAAACCTATTCTTTATTTCAAAGAGGAGAAACAATTGGCATATTTCAATACGAATCTCCAGGAATGCAAAAACATTTAAAGGATTTAAAACCTACCGTTTTTGCAGATTTAATTGCAATGAATGCTTTATACCGACCAGGTCCAATGGAATATATTCCTTCCTATTGCAAACGTAAACATGGTGAGGAAACTATTATTTATGATTTAGATGATTGTGAGGAGTATTTAAAGGAAACATATGGAATAACTGTTTATCAAGAACAGGTAATGCTTTTATCTCAAAAATTAGCAGATTTTTCAAAGGGCGAAGCCGATACTTTGAGGAAAGCAATGGGAAAGAAGGACAGGAAAGTCTTGAATAAAATGAAGCCTGCATTTATTGAACGAGCAAGTGCAAATGGGCATAAAATTGAGTCACTTGAAAAAA
Organism: Flavobacteriia bacterium; assembly: GCA_009923965.1. Taxonomy (GTDB): domain Bacteria; phylum Bacteroidota; class Bacteroidia; order Flavobacteriales_D; family Crocinitomicaceae; genus UBA952. The sequence goes on from RFSL01000127.1 coordinate 2,733, forward strand.
TTTGGAAAGATTGGGAGGCTTTCGCAGCTTATGCATTTAATAAATCTCACTCTACTTGCTATGCATGGATTGCATACCAAACAGCTTATTTAAAAGCAAATTATCCTGCTGAATACATGTCTTCTGTTTTAAGTAATAACATGAATGACATAAAGCAAGTTACTTTTTTTATGGAGGAGTGCAGAAGAATGGGATTAGAGGTTTTAGGTCCTGATATAAATGAAAGCAGCTATACATTTTCTGTAAACAAATCAGGAGCAATCCGTTTTGGACTCGGAGCAATAAAAGGACTTGGTTCTTCAGCTATAGAATCAATAATAGAAGTGCGAAAAAATGGATTCTTTGAATCTATTTTTGATATGACAAAGCGAATAAATTTGAGAGTTTGCACAAAAAAATCATTTGAAAGTTTAGCTTATGCTGGAGCTTTAGATTCATTCAAAAATGTTCACCGAGCGCAGTATTTCTTTGTAGATGGAAATAACAGAAGTTTCTTAGATAATGCAATGAAATACGGTTCAAATTTTAAAGACAATCAATCTTCTGCCCAAGAATCTTTGTTTGGAGAGGGCTCTAATGTTTCGATGCCTGAACCAAACGTTCCTCAATGCAATGAATGGCCTAATATTTTCCAATTAAATAAAGAAAAAGAAGTTATTGGAATTTTTATTTCGGGACATCCTTTAGATGATTTTAAGCTAGAAATTGATGCGTTTTGCAATGGTAATATATCAATGCTTAGTGATTTAGAATCGTATAAAGGAAGAGACATAATGATGCCAGCGATTGTCACCTTTTCCGAACATCGCTTTACAAAAAATGGTGATGGCTTTGGTACTCTAATAATTGAGGATTACCAAGATTCTTTTCGCTTAAATTTGTTCAAAGAAAATTATTTGAGATTCAAGCATTTTATGGTTCCTGGAACTTTCATTCTTATTAAGGGCAGGGTAGAGGTGCCTCGTTATAGAACTCAATTGGAATTTACTCCTAATAGCATTGAGCTTTTACAAGATTTAAGAGAAAAAAATACGAAGCAATTAAACTTAAAGATTTCTTCACGAGCTATGGATGAATTGTTAATTGAAAAGCTCAATCAATTATTTACAGATAATCAAGGTTCTTGTCCTATTCAATTTACAGTTTTTGACACTACAGAAGGTCTTGAAATCAATTTGCCATCTCGTTCTATACGTGT
>RFSL01000128.1 GCA_009923965.1 Flavobacteriia bacterium
TGTATAAGAGACAGCTATAAAACTATTACTAATTAAGTGTCACTATTTTAGCATGAATATAGAATTTACGAGCATTAACTTTCCATTCTCCCAAAACCCTCGAAATAATGGATTTTCTAGAAAATAAGTTACAGTTCCAGAACCAATAGAATGGACACCTGCAATTAAAGCTTCTGTTTGTTTTTTTGCAACATTAGAGCCTACAAATCCACTTACGGGAATTGCATCTTTTTTTAGTTTAAATACACTGCCCTCTTTAAGTTCATAAACATTTGAATTCATTCTTAGCGTAAAATAGTCAGTATACCCAAAACTAAGTGGGTGAGAAAAATCTAAATTACAAGGATAAATTGCACCATTTACAATACTACTTAACTGTTGACGTTCAACATCTCCATAGGAGATTTCCTTCTCTGAAATAGTGGAATCCGCATCTTTTACTTTTAGTCCAAAAACTTCATTTCCAGCAAAACTTTCAGCCGCTGATCCAATGACAATTAAATTCCCGCCTTTTTCAATCCAATCCAAGACCGCTTTGTTTTCTGAAAATTGATATTGACCTTCTGGTACAATCAAGGTGCTTAAGCTCGGCAAAGCGCTTTCCAAATCTTCAATTAAAAGCATGTGAACAGGATATTTTAATTCTTGTTCGAAAAAATACCAAAGCTCTCCAGAACTTAAAGAAGATGTATTTTCTCCTGTTAAAACACCTATAGATTTCTTTGAAATATGCTTCACGCTACTGGCACCAAAATCATTTCCTTCATCTACGAATCCAGACTTAAGAGCTGTTAAAGAGATTTCTAATTGATTAGAAAGAGTAATAATTGTTTCATCGAATGATATTGCTTTATTTTCTCCACGCAATAAAATTAAAGTTCCTGGAGCATACTTTTTCCCTTCAATAATAAATTGTTTCTCTGTGAAATAAACCTTTATCCCTTTTTGCTGTAAAGCAGCCAAAAATCGACTTGATTTCATAGAATTCCATTCACACACATAAGCATAGCATTCAGAATTAGGAATATTTTTATCATGTGAAATAACAGCAGTACCATTTTCTTCAAGCAGAACTTCACTCGCCCAAGCTTCTAATCCATAGACATAAGGTAAAGACCATGCTGTAATGTCGTAGGTCAATGAATCTGTTAATTTAGTCTGAGGTTCAAAGAGCACAGAGACAAGCGTCCCTTTAATTTGGTTTGTTGAAATAATTAAATCATTTTGACTACTTGATATGGACTCTATGTTACCAGTTTTAAAATTATAGCCCTTAAACTTTGTAGGTTTAGAAAAGCTAACTTTTATTTCATTTTTTTTCATCAATTCCAACAAAGGCTGTAATTTATTTTGTGGACCTGAAATCACATAGGATTTATATTTATAATTTTTATTCGCACAAAAAGATTGGTATTCTTTGATGAGCTTATCGTTATTTTTTGAACTCATCTCAACTGTGGATAATCCTGTTGTAACATGATGATCTACTCTATTTTGTAAAGTTAGAGTATCTCCTACTTGTGTAATTACAGCTAAGCCTGCTCTTCCACTTCCACCCTGCTCAAATGTCATTCCAATTGATCCACTGTAAGTTGGATAAGTGTCGCCATAACTTGGATAAAGCAAGTCAAAAATTTCTTTAGAAAAATACATCCATCCTTCTTTGTCAAAATAATTAGCGTTATTCTTTCCAATATCCTTTTGAAACTTTCTTTGCCAATCAGTTATTACCTCGTGATAAGGCTCTGCTGCTGGAGGAAAATAATAAGGTTCATTAATTCCCTGTTCATGAAAATCTACGTGAACATGCGGTAACCATTGATTATAGCGCTTCATACGTTGTTGGGATTCTATTTGTGTCATCCATGCCCAATCTCGATTTAAATCAAAGAAATAATGATTTGACCTTCCTCCTGGCCATGTTTCATTGTGTTCAGCACTAAAACGTTTTATATCAGGCGGGAAATTACCCTTTTGGTAGTAAAAATTAACATAGCGATCGCGGCCATCTGGATTTAAACAGGGGTCGATTATTACAATTGTATTTTTTAAATACTCCTTATTTTTTGTTACTAATAAATAAGCTGTTTGCATAGCTGCTTCAGTTCCTGAACTTTCATTTCCATGAACATTATAACTTAGCCAAACAATTGATACTTTTTCAGAAACATCATTGTTTAAATGCGCTAAACGAATAGCCTCTAGTCTACTAATATTTTCTTCAGAACCAATAAATGCCAATAGCAAATCACGTTTTTCATATGTTTCACCATATTTTTCAACTTTGATATTTTGAGGGAATGCTGCTTGCAAGGCTGAAAAATAGTCGACAACACGATAGTGCCTTGTAAATTGCTGACCAATAGAGTATCCTAAAAAAGTTTTAGGAGTAAAATTAGTTTGCGAAAATAGAAGTAGTGATTGAGCAATAAAAAAAAGTATAAGTAAAGAATTTCTCATTCTAAAAAGTATTAATATTCAAAAATAGATAAATTACAATAGTATTAAAGATAAGTAAATATGCATTATTCATTTCCGATATGAACAATTGCATCCCCTTTATACACTACTGGTGATTCATTTACACAAATAATATAACCCGATAAATTGGCAATAACTTTTCGCTCTGCTTTTCCAAAAGGATCCGTCACATGTCCAATCAATTGCCCTTTCTGAACATGTACTCCATTATTAATGAAGACATGAAACATCCCTGAAATAGGAGACCTTAACCACTTAGACTTGGAAAGTAAAATAGGCGTTCGATCTTTTGAAATATCGTATTTATAATTTCTCATACCAAGAGAAGAAATAATATTTTTTGCTCCATTTAATCCTTCTTCAATAATATTTTCTTCAATATCATTAGACTTTCCTCCTTCAAATAGAAGAATTTTATTCTGCTTTTTTGAAACTGACTCGCGTAAGGTTTTTGCAATTAAATTAGAGTGGAGAATGAACGGTGGATTAAAAACCTTTGCTAATTCTTTACTCGTCTCATCAGAAAAAACACAGCGAATTTGCGGGAAATTATTTCGTTGACTTGCACCCGTATGAAAATCGATAATATAATCGCAATGGGGAGCAATTTCTTTCATAAAATGGTAGGCAAATTGAGCTGCCAAAGACCCCTTAGAAGAGCCAGGAAAACTTCGATTTAAGTCGCGACCATCTGGTAATTCACGCCTAACATTTAGAAAACCAAAAATATTAAAAACTGGTAAGCAAATAATTGTTCCTTTTGTAGGAATATTTAATTTTTTATAAATAAATCTTCGTACAATTTCAATCCCATTAATCTCATCTCCATGAATTCCCGCCATTAATAAGACAGTCGGTCCATCTTCTTTTGCTCTATTTACAATAACAGGAACAAGGATTGGAGTTCGCGTGTGTAATTTTGCAACATCTAAATTCAGTTGATACGATTTTCCAGGTCTAATTTCCTCACCAAGAATAATTAATGAAGCTGCTTGCTTTTTAGCGATTGACATTTCTTTCAATGTATTGAATTATTTTGGATGCAATATCTGTTTTAGTTGTTTTCTCGATTCCCTGTAAACCAGGAGAAGAATTTACTTCTAATACTAAAGGTCCACGAGCAGATTGAAGTAAATCAACTCCTGCGATACCTAAACCAACAGCTTTAGCCGCCAAAACGGCTGTGTATTTCTCCTCGGTTGAAAGCTCAATTATTGACGAAGTTCCTCCTCGGTGAAGATTTGATCTAAACTCCCCAGGTTTTCCTTGTCTTCGCATTGCTCCAACAACTTCTCCGTCAACAACAAAAGCACGAATATCAGCTCCCTTTGCTTCACGAATAAATTCTTGAACGATTACTCGTGCTTTTAAGCCATTAAATGCCTCTAAAACTGATTGAGCAGCGTTCATGTTTTCAGC
>RFSL01000129.1 GCA_009923965.1 Flavobacteriia bacterium
TCACCGCGAAGCGGTCGATTTTTTTTAGGATTAAGTCTTGCACCAAACTTTTAGCGCACTACAGAGAGAAGAAAATTGTGCAAGAAATTTAACGAGTTATCAATTAAGCTGAAAAAATTAAAAAAGGGATTTTATTTCTTGAATAGCAGCTACCAACCCTTCCTTTCTTTTTCCTCCAGAAGTTGCAAAAAATGCTTGTCCGCCGCCTCCGCCTTCAATGTGTTTTGAAACTTGACGAATTATTTGCGAGGCATTTAAATTTTTCTCTTCCACTAAGTTATCAGAAACAATTAAACTCAAGAAACACTTATCACCTTCCGAGTTTCCAATCACACCAATAAAATTTGAATTTTCTTCTTTCAATTGAAATAAAATATCTTTTATCGAATGCATCTTCAAATCAAGAATTTCTCCAAGAAAATGAATTCCATTAATTGCGGTAATTTTTGTTTTGAGTTCAAGTTTGATGTTTTTTGCATTCTCTCTCTGCTGCACTTCGATCTCCTTCGTTAATTGTTGATTCTTTTTAAGAAGTTCGTCAATAAATTTAAGTACATCCGGTGGATTTTTTAAAAGAGAACTAATAGCATCATATTTCTCAGTTTTTTCTTTGAAATACTTTTCAGCACTTGGTCCTGTGATAGCTTCTATTCTTCTTATCCCGGCGGCAACTGCGGCTTCTGAGGTGATTTTGAAAAGACCAATTTTTCCAGTTGCTGGTACATGTATTCCACCACATAATTCAACGGAATCGCCGAATTTAATAACGCGAACAGATTCCCCGTATTTTTCTCCAAACAAGGCCATTGCGCCCATTGCTTTTGCTTCATCAATCGGAACTGCACGGCCTTCTTCTAAGGAAATATTTTGATGAATTGCGTCTGTTATCATTGTTTCAATCTGCTCTATTTCTTCATCTGTCACTTTAGCAAAATGTGAAAAGTCGAAACGTAAATAAGCAGGATTAACAAGGGATCCTTTTTGCTCAACATGCTTACCAAGTACTTTTCTCAAAGCGTGATGCAGTAAATGCGTTGCCGAGTGATTTTCTGAACTTAATTGGCGTTTTTCGACATCTATTTCAGCTGTAAAGTTCCCGCTTAAATCGCCAAGAATTTTTTCACTTAAATGGATGATTAAATTATTTTCTTTTTTCGTGTCAAAAATGATAATCTGGCCGTTTTCATTACTGATAATTCCTTTATCGCCAACTTGTCCTCCGCCCTCAGGATAAAAAGGTGTTTGATTTAAAACGAGTTGGTAAAATTCTTTTTGCTTTTGAGAAACTTTACGATACTTGATAATTCGGACTTCAGCACTTGTGTGGTCATAACCAATGAATTTGCTTGTTTTGTCGGGGTTTACTTGTACCCAATCATCTGTTTCTACGGCTGTTGCTGCGCGTGATCTGTCTTTTTGAATTTGTAGTTCGCTGTTAAAACCTTGTTCATCGATGCTTAAGCCATTTTCTCGTGCAATTAAAGAAGTTAAATCAACAGGAAAACCATAGGTGTCATACAATTCAAAAACTGAATTTCCAGCAATTACAGTGATGTTTTGTGACTTGCATTCGTGCATTAGCAAATCCATTCTTCGAATTCCTAGCTCTAGCGTTCTGAAAAAACTATTTTCTTCTTCGCGAATAACTTTAGAAATTAAATCCTGTTGCTTAATCAATTCGCTGTAAGGATCTCCCATTAATTTACATAATACGAGCGATAAGTCACTCAAAAAAGATTCTTTCAATCCCAATGTTTGGTAGCCGTAACGGACTGCTCTTCGCAAAATTCTTCGGATTACGTAACCAGCACCATTATTTGCTGGAATTTGACCATCAGCTATTGAAAAAGCAATCGTTCGCACGTGATCAGCAATAACACGCAAGGCAATGTCTGTTTCTTCCGATTTTCCATAGGAAATCCCAGAGACCTTAACCATATGTTGAATTAAGGTTTGAAATAAGTCAGTATCGTAGTTGGACTGCTTGCCCTGTAATGCCATTGCTAAGCGCTCCAAACCCATTCCAGTATCAACGTGCGTAGCAGGAAGATTTTCTAAAGAACTATCAGCTTTTCGATTAAATTGCATGAAAACATTGTTCCAAATTTCAATCACTTGTGGATGGTCGTTGTTTACTAAATCACGGCCAGGTATTTTCTTTTTATCAGCCTCATCTCGTAAATCCACGTGAATTTCAGTACACGGACCACACGGACCCGTATCGCCCATCTCCCAAAAGTTATCTTTCTTAGAAGCCAATATAATTCTGTCTTCCGAAATGAATTTTTTCCAAATGGAATAGCTTTCTTCATCGCGCGGAACATTATCGGAGGCGTCTCCTTCGAAAACGGTAACATAAAGATTTTCCTTAGGAATTTTATATACTTCCGTTAACAATTCCCAAGCCCAAGAAATCGCCTCTTCTTTGAAATAATCTCCAAAAGACCAATTACCTAACATTTCGAACATCGTATGGTGATAGGTGTCAACCCCAACTTCTTCTAAGTCGTTGTGTTTTCCAGATACGCGTAAACATTTTTGTGAATTAGCAACACGTTTATCACTTGGAACCTGATATCCGAGGAAAAAATCTTTGAACTGATTCATTCCTGCATTTGTAAACATTAAGGTTGGGTCATTTTTCACAACCATGGGCGCTGATGGAACAATTTTATGTCCTTTACTTTCAAAAAAATCAAAAAATTGCTGCCTTATTTCAGATACGGTCATTTTATATTCTATTTAAAGCAAATTTATGAAAAGCTTCGCACGTGGCACTTAATTTATTAATTTTTAGAAAATTCATTTCCTAAGGTTTAGCAACTCGATTTTAGAAATAGGAGATGAACCGGTCGAAAATTTCGACCGGTTCAAAAATATCAAACATTCAACAGTAAGACCAAAAGCGATTCTATCGATTTCAGAAATCAGTGTCTCTCGGCTCCGCTCGATTCACTTCAATTAGCTAATCGAGCGGAGTCGAGATGAGCAATAAATTTGATACTTTTGTATAAAATTTAGGCATGGAATTCATCGATCCCCTTTTGGATAAATACGTTTGCGAGCATACCGCAAATGAAAGTGACTTGTTAAAGAAAATTAATCGTGAAACACATTTGGAAGTACTTCAGCCGCGCATGTTGAGCGGTCATTTTCAAGGACGCGTATTGAGCATGTTTTCAAAAATGATTCGACCTGAAAGAATTTTGGAAATTGGCTCTTATACTGGTTATTCGGCACTTTGTTTAGCGGAAGGATTGACGCCTAATGGAAAATTAGTGACGATCGATATCAACGAAGAGTTAGCAGCAAGAGTGAGGGGCTATTTTTCGGAATCTCCTTTCAGTCATCAAATAGATTACTTTATAAGTGATGCAATGGAACTAATTCCTGCTTTAAATGAAAAGTGGGATATTGTCTTTATTGATGCAGATAAGCACAATTACATCAATTATTATCACCGGGTATTTCCTATGGTAAAAGTTGGTGGGTACATCATCGCTGATAATGTGTTGTGGTCTGGAAAAGTAATTGATCCGTCCCAGCATGACAAAGACACCCTGTTACTTAGAGAATATAATCAACTTGTTCACCAAGATAATCGAGTGGAAGAGGTATTATTCCCGATTCGTGATGGATTGATGATTGCGCGAAAAATCAACGAATGATTAACCATGAAATTCGTGTTACAGGGGACGGTTCAAAAACCATTTTTCTCCCTGAATTAAATGAAACCTATCATTCATCCAATGGTGCAGTTCAGGAATCACGCCATATATTTATCCAAAATGGCCTCGATTTAGTGGAAAAAAAAGGAACGATTCGAATACTCGAGGTTGGTTTCGGCACAGGATTAAACGCTTTACTGAGTGCTAGTTGG
>RFSL01000130.1 GCA_009923965.1 Flavobacteriia bacterium
ACTTTAAACTCAAAAAGAGTATTCTAATATCATTTTTTGTCTTTGAAATAACCTAAATTCCCTAAAAAACTAAATTCCTATTTGGAAAAACTACTTATTTTTTCTAAACTTGTTATAATAAAGAAGATGGAAAAAAGAACTTGTTTGGAGTGTGAGGCAAAATTATCTGGGAGGAAAGACCAAAAATTCTGTGCTGATTACTGTCGAAATACCTATAATAACAGACAGAATGAAGATGCCAATGCCACAGTGAGAAGAATAAACGGAATACTTCGAAAAAACAGAAGGATTTTAGCCCAGCACAATCCAAATGGCAAAAAAACACTTGATGGCATCACCTTAGCAGAAGACGGATTTAATTTTCATTATTTCACTAATACCTATAAAACGTTAAAAGGAAGTCACTATTATTTCTGCTATGATCATGGTTATATAAAGTTAGAAAATGACCAATATATGCTGGTGCTCAAACAAGATTATGTGAAATAGAATAAATGAGCTGCTTTAATTCGTTCTCGCATTTGCAAAGAACTTCTATCTTTGTAAAGTCAATAATATAATCAATGAGCTTAATAGAACTTTCTGAACAAGAAATACAAAGACGTGAATCTTTACAAAAATTACGCGACTTAGGAATAGATCCTTATCCTGCGGCATTGTTTCCAGTAAATTCCTCCGCTAAGGAAATAAAGAATGATTTCGAAGATGGAAAGCACGTTTGTATTGCAGGAAGAATGATGAGCCAACGAGTGATGGGAAAAGCATCTTTTGCTGAACTTCAAGACGCTAGTGGAAGAATTCAAATTTACATTAACCGCGATGAGATTTGCCCTGATGAAGATAAAACACTCTACAATGAAATTTTTAAAAAATTACTTGATTTAGGAGACTTTATAGGTGTAGAAGGAAAAGTTTTTAAAACTCAAGTTGGTGAAATTTCCATTCATGTTACAAAATTAATACTATTAGCAAAAGCATTGAGACCTTTGCCGCTTCCCAAAATTGATGTAGAGGGAAGAATTCACGATGCTTTTACAGATGCTGAAATGCGCTCAAGACAACGGTATGTAGATTTAGTAGTAAACCCGCATGTAAAAGATACTTTTGTAAAACGATCAAAAACGATTTCTTCAATGCGTCGGTTTTTTGATGGGTTTGACTATTTAGAAGTTGAGACACCAATTCTACAAGCAATACCAGGTGGAGCAGCAGCACGCCCCTTTATCACACATCACAATGCATTAGATATTCCACTTTATTTAAGAATTGCGAATGAAATGTATTTAAAACGATTAATTGTTGGTGGTTTTGAAGGCGTTTATGAATTTGCGAAAGACTTTCGGAATGAAGGAATGGATCGCACGCATAATCCAGAATTTACAATGCTCGAAATCTACGTTTCCTATAAAGATTATAACTGGATGATGGATTTCACAGAAAAAATGATTGAAAAGGTTGCTCATGATGTTTGCGGAAGCACAGAAATAGAAGTTGGTGGAAATAAAATTTCACTAAAAGCTCCTTATAAAAGAATTTCTATGCGCGATGCAATTCTTGAATTCACAGGAAAAGATATCAATGGTAAATCAGAAACGGAATTAAAAGAAATTTGTAAAGAATTAGGAATTGAAACTGATTCTTCAATGGGAAAAGGGAAATTAATAGATGAGATTTTTGGTGAGAAATGTGAAGCGCATTTTATTCAGCCAACATTTATTACTGACTATCCAATTGAAATGTCGCCTTTGTGTAAGAAACACCGCGATAATCCAGAATTAACAGAACGCTTTGAGTTAATGATTAATGGGAAAGAAATTGCAAATGCTTACTCAGAATTAAATGACCCGATTGACCAACGAGAACGCTTTGAAGAACAAATGAGTCTTTCTCAAAAAGGAGACGACGAGGCAATGTTTATCGACCAAGATTTTTTGAGGGCTTTAGAATATGGCATGCCGCCAACTTCAGGGATGGGAATAGGAATTGATCGCTTGGTAATGCTTTTAACAAATAATATTTCCATTCAAGAAGTTCTGTTTTTTCCTCAAATGCGTCCAGAAACTAAAACAGCTAAAATCGAACTAAATGATTCTGAAAAAATCATTTTTGAAACGATGAAAGAATTGAAAGAACTGCAATTATTCCAGCTCAAAGAAAAATTTGAAATGAGCAATAAAGTATGGGATACAAGTATTAAAACTTTAACGAAACATAATTTAATAAAAGTTACGAAAGAATTGGAAGAACTTTGGGTTCGACTTTCGTAATACTAAATTTGCATTGCATATTCTTAGAGTAAATTATTCATTCTAAATCACTTATTGTTATGACTACAAAAGAAGAAATTGTACATAATTGGCTTCCGCGTTATACTGGAAAAAAAATTGAAGATTTTGGTCATTACATTCTACTCACCAATTTCTCAGCATATGTTAACCTATTTGCAAAATGGAAAAATGTTGAGGTTGAAGGAGTAGACCGGCCGATGCAATCTGCAACAAGCGAAGGAATTACCATCATTAATTTTAGTATGGGGAGCGCGATGGCGGCGACAATAATGGACTTGTTATCTGCTATAGAACCGAAAGCAGTTCTGTTTTTAGGGAAATGTGGTGGATTAAAAAAGAAAAATGAAATTGGCGATCTAATATTACCAATTGCAGCGATTCGAGGTGAAGGTACTTCCAATGATTATTTTCCAGCGGAAGTTCCTGCCTTGCCATCTTTCAATCTTCAAAAAGCGATTTCTTCAACTATAAGAAGTAGCGGAAGAGATTATTGGACAGGAACAGTTTACACCACTAATAGAAGGGTTTGGGAGCACGATGAAAAATTTAAAGAATATTTAAGAACAATTCGAGCCATGGCAATTGACATGGAAACTGCGACCATTTTTAGTGTTGGATTCTTTAATGAAATTCCTGTAGGCGCATTGTTATTAGTAAGTGACCAACCGATGACGCCTGAAGGAGTGAAAACAGAAACAAGCGATGCAAATGTAAGTGCTAACTACTTATCTGACCATCTAAAAATAGGAATTGATTCCTTAAAAGAAATTCAAAATTCGGGAAATACAGTAAAGCATTTGAAATTTTAAAGGCAAATAAAAGACTTATAACTCTTCACTAAAAGTATAGCCTACACCTTTAATTGTTCGGATAACTGAATCCCCCAATTTTTCTCTCAATTTTCGAATGTGAACATCAATTGTACGTTCGCCAACAATTGTATCATTACCCCAAACTATCGAAAGAATTTGATCTCTGTTAAAAACCTTACCTGGGCGACTTGCGAGTAACTCTAATAGTTCAAATTCTTTTTTTGGTAAGATTATAGATAAACCATCTACTTCTATTAAAAATTTTTCTCTGTCGATTTTTATTTTTTTAGAAGGTGAATCAACATCGATTCTTTTTGTATTCTCAAACCTTCTTAACAAAGATTCTATTTTAGTAATCAATAAACGAGGGCGAATTGGTTTTGTGATATAATCATCTGCACCAGCTTCAAAACCTGCAATTTGAGCATAATCTTCAGCACGAGATGTTAAAAAAACAATAATGGGCTGTGCTAAATTTAAATCTTTTCGAATCATTTGACATGCTTCAATACCATCTATTTTCGGCATCATCACATCTAAAATTATCAAGGATGGCATTATTTGCTGTGTTAGTCGAACTCCCTCTTCTCCATTTGAAGCGGTAAATACTTTGTAACCTTCTTTCCTAATCGTATAAGATAGAAATTCTAAAATGTCTGGTTCGTCATCGACAAGTAAAATAGTATGCCCCCTTAAATTATCCATTCTTTTATTAAAAATTATTATCGCATACAAAGTAACTTCCTAATAGTAATGCTAGAATTAAAAT
>RFSL01000014.1 GCA_009923965.1 Flavobacteriia bacterium
AGTAATTATTAAAGAAGAAGATCATCATGATTGGAAAAATATACATGATAACTTTCATGTTTGGCATTCCTGGCTGTTGTGGCTGTTGCATGTTTCCACTATTCATTACAGTATAAACCAATGTTGTACCAGCCATCAGTAGTGTAAATAAACTTACGTGATCTCCGTAGGGCCAAATATTGAATCCAAATTCAAAAATAGAGTCATAGGAAGATAAATCTTCTGCCCATAAGAATGGGCGTTGTCGCAATTCGAAAGCTGCAGGAAAAAACCGAAAAACTGCAAGTAAAATTGGCATTTGAATTAACATTGGAATACATCCTGCTAGTGGACTTGCGCCAGATTCTTTGTACAAGGTCATCATTTCCATCTGTTTTTTCATAGCATCATCCTTTTTCGGATATTTTGCATTTAATTCATCTACTTCAGGTTTAAGAATCTTCATTTTTACTGAGCTTACAAACATCTTCCATTGAATCGGCATTAGAATTAATTTAAGAACCAGTGTTAAAATAAGAATTGCAATCCCCATACCAATTTTTGTGTTTACCAATAAGGTAAAAATAGGTTGAACGGCATATAAATTTATCCATCTAAAAAGCCCCCAACCAAAGTTTAAAATTTCATCGTAATCAGATTTATACGAGTTTAATATTTGGTAGTCATTTGGTCCAAAATACCATGAGAAAGAGGCTTTATCACCTTTAAAATTTAGATCAAGTGTAGAATTATAATCCTTTAAATGCGACCAATTTTTTTCACTTCCTTCTTTGTAGGTTTTGACACCCATTTTTGAGCCAATTTTTTCAAAACCTTCTTTGGGTTGAAGAATTGATGAGAAATAGCTTTGTTTATATGCAACCCACTCTAGTGCATCCTCAGCATCTAGATAATCGTCAGCAGTTTCACTAAGATAGGAGAATCCCTCATTTTTCTGATTGTAGCAGATTGTTGAAACTCTTCTTTGTTCACTAAACAAGCGTTCTGTTTTTCGAAATGCTGTTTTCCAATTTAACAGGATATTTTCTTTACTAATATTTTCTAATCCCTTGGCTTGGATTGTATAATCTAAGTCAAATTTATTTGCTTTTAACTGATAGGTTTGAATAATTTTTCCACCATCAATTCCCATTTCAAAGACAATTTTATTGTCAGTTTGCTGTGAAACATCAAATAGATAATTCTTTGTATAAATCTTTTGGTTTTTAAAAGGGAATACAAGTTGGTTATGCGCATCACCATCTCTAAAAAGACAAATTGGCTTGTCTTTCTTTTTAGAAAAATCATCATATGACTTATATTCTTTTAAATAAACTGCTGCAACTATACCGCCTTTTGTATTAAATTCAACGATTAGTTTTTCATTTTCTAATCGAATTATTTCCCCTTCTGAAACAACTTTAGCAAGATCCCCAGTTTTCTTAGTAGAGGTTTTTATCGCTGTCTTTCCCCGAGCTTCACTTTTCTTCTCTTTGACTTCTCGCTCCGTTTTTTGTGCTGCTTCTATTTTTGCTTTCTTTAAATCTTCTTCTGAAGGTTGGTTTATAATTGAGAAAATTGTTAAGACTAATCCAATTAAGACTAAACCTGTTAAGGTATTGCGATCCATTATTTTTTTGTTTTATGAGTTAAGGCTGCTTGTACGAAAGCAACAAAAAGGGGATGAGGTTTTGCTACTGTACTTTTGTATTCTGGGTGAAATTGGACACCCACAAACCAAGGGTGATTTGGGATTTCTATAACTTCCACCAATCCAGTTTCTGGATTTCTGCCTGAAGCAAGCATTCCAGCTTTTTCGAATTGTTCGAGGTAGCTATTATTAAATTCAAATCGGTGTCTGTGACGTTCATTAATGTTTTCAGAATTGTAGGCACGGGAAGCTTTAGAATTTGATTTTAATTGACATTTGTATGTACCCAAACGCATTGTTCCTCCAAAATAAGAAACCTGTTTTTGTTCTTCCATCATAGAAATAACAGGGAATTTTGTCTTTTCAGAAATTTCTGTTGAGTTTGCATCTGTCATTTTTAAGACATTCCGTGCAAATTCGATAACAGCAACTTGCATTCCCAAACAGATTCCTAAAAATGGAATGTTATTTTCTCTCGCAAAATTAACCGCTTCAATTTTTCCAGAAATACCTCTTGTTCCAAATCCAGGGGCCACCAATATGCCATTTAAATGTCCAAGGCTTTCTTGAATATTATCTTTTGTTAATGTTTCGGAGTGAATCCATTCTACATTGACTTTTGTTTCATTTGCAACTCCACCATGAATAAAGGATTCACTAATCGATTTATAGGAGTCTTTTAATTCAACATATTTTCCAATGAGACCAATTGTAACTTCTTTTTTAGGATTATTTAAGCGTTGAAGAAATGCTTTCCAATCAGATAAATCTGGATTTGTTTTCGTGATTAAACCTAATTTCTGTAGAACAACTTTATCAAGTTCTTCAGCTTGCATCAACAATGGTACATCATAAATTGAATTTGCATCTCTAGCCTCAATTACTGCATTTATAGAAACGTTGCAAAATTTTGCAATTTTCTTTCTAAGTGTTAAATCTAGTTCATGTTCTGTACGACAGCATAAAATATCGGGTTGAACTCCCAATTCCATCATTTGCTTTACAGAATGTTGTGTTGGTTTTGTTTTTAATTCTCCAGCAGCAGATAAGTATGGAACAAGTGTCAGGTGGATGACTATACAATCTTCTTCATGTTCCCAAAGCATTTGACGAACAGCCTCAACATAAGGTAGCGATTCAATGTCGCCAACAGTTCCCCCGATTTCAGTAATAATCATATCAAATTTTCCATCTTTGGAAAGTAATTGAATGCAGTCTTTAATTTCATCAGTAATATGAGGAATAACTTGAACAGTTTTGCCTAGATAATCTCCTCGTCTTTCTTTCTCTATTACTGCTTGGTAAATTCTTCCAGTTGTAACATTGTTTGCTTGAGAAGTAGGGACATTCAGAAAACGCTCGTAATGACCTAAATCGAGGTCTGTTTCTGCACCATCATCCGTCACAAAACATTCTCCATGTTCATAAGGATTTAATGTTCCTGGATCGATATTGATATACGGATCTAATTTTTGAATTGTTGTTGAGTAACCTCTTGCTTGAAGAAGTTTCGCTAAGGAAGCAGAAATAATACCTTTTCCCAGAGAAGATGTTACGCCCCCGGTTACAAAAACATACTTTGTTGAATTGGACATGAAATAAATTTGTAACTACGGGAAGCAAAGTTAATTAATTCTTCTTATTAGAGACAATTATAAGTAACGAATAATCAAAGATTAATGAACAATTGTAAAACTTTTTCTTAAATCCCCAAATTTATTAGATAGCTGCATGTAATATACACCATTACTTAGGGTTTCAGTATTTATGGTATGAATTTGTGAATTAAAATTAAGTTTGTCTTTATAGATTTCATTTCCTAAAGCATCAAAAATCCTTAAATCAATTTTTTCATTTTGACCAATATATGAAACATTTAGAGCTTGATTCGATGGATTTGGATAAATCATAAAATCACTTGGATTTAGATTTTCTAAAACACCAAGTGAACCTGAACAAGGATTCAAAACATTTACAGTAACTGGTTCATATACATTGTTTAAGGCTGCTGCATTTAGGGACAAACAAATTAAAGAATCTAAAGTAATATTTTCAAGAAATACACGGATAAATGGTGTTAAAGTAGTATGTTTTGGAATCATACTATCAATAAGTGATAATCCAGCTACTTGGCCATTTATTGAATTGTATTCTAATTGAACAGGATAGGTAAGGGGATTAATTAAACTTGATACTCCAGAAATTGTTGCACCATTTATAGCAAATTGATAGCCTGTAACTTTTGTACTTGAGTTTAAAATTGAGATGTCCATATATCCTACTGAGGGATTTGCAAACTGCGTATAGACGCCATCATTAGAAAATGTAACTACTTGACTCGGATTTTGAACAGTATTTGGGAATGTACATTCAGAATTATTTGTTGCGCCATTCGAAATACAATTGGATAATAATCCGGCATCCCATACATTAATTATATTATCAGCAGATAAATCATTACACGATTGCGCATTTAGATCAAGATTTACGCTATGTTCTAAGTATGAAACAACGTCGTTAGTTTCAAGTATACTATTGTTATTTAAATCTCCACGAAGTGCAGTTCCATTGCAATTTCCTTGACAGTCAATCATGGCATTACCATAAGCTGTTCCGGCACAATCAACATAAGGCTGACAATTTGGAAGAATCTCGTACCCTTTTTCTCCGGCACTATTCATTGTTATACGAAGACAAACTTGCGCCCAATTATTCGCGTAATTCGTTTCATAATGACCCAATGCATCTGGAGATTGATCCCAATTTACTTTGATCGCTAAGATATATTCAGCAGTATCAACATCTGTAATATCAATCCATTGACATTCTAGCCCACTGCTATAAATATCTCCACATTGTTTCGAAATTCCCATGTTAGAACATCCATATTGGCCAGTGCCTCCATCATTGCATTCTAAATCCATTACACAAAATCCATTTTTATGTCCTATTGGAATATTTTGTCCATCATTCCTGTATAAAATATAATCTGCATAACCTTCATAGTGGGCATGGCCATGGCAGTTTCCAAAAGTGAATTGAGTTGGATTTGCAGTTGGATTTCCTACGTAATAATCAATGTCACCAATATTTTTTATCCAGGTAGTAAAAGCTAAAACAGTTCGTTGGCCGTAGCCCGTCATACAACCTTCTACAACTTGACAATTTGTTGCCTGTTCTTCTCTTATTTCAAGAGAGTTTAGAATAACATCTTGCAGAATAATTAAATCAGGACCTAAACAATCAGGGCTTGGATAATATACACAACTAGTATCAGATTGTGTAGCATTTGGATTGTAATTACATGCTAGTGGGTCCATACATCCAATAATCGGTCCATCGTATATGATTGAAAAACCAAGGGGTGTAGAACAGGTAGTAGCTTCATTTATTCCAACTTTAATAATGTAAGTTGTTCCAGCGATTAAAATCGCATTAATATCAGCTAAGTTTCCACAAATAGTGTTGTTGTCATTGTAAAATATAGTTCCAGTATTATCCACATTATAAGCAAAGGAATTACAAGATTCATACACCCATAATTTTGTATTACAAGTATTTAAGTCGCAGGTTGAAATTGAATACATTCCACTTAATGAAGGTGTGAATGAATAGAATGTGTTTGGATAAGGTGCTGTAAAACTTCCGGAAGTAATAGGAATTGGATTGTTGCACGCAGAGCCTTGGGGGCAATTAAAAGTATGTGATGAAATATTGCTAAATTGTCCACCTGAAGCTACAGTAAGGCCCTCTAATTGAACATTAAAAGAACCATTTCCATAGCCACAGCAGATTCCATCACCGTAAGAATCATACATTTCGAAACGAATACAAGCAGAAGAATCAACACAAAGTGTGTCATTGTTTGAAGTTCCATTGGCAATTTGAATATTATTTACAAATACTTTCCATGTTGATTCACCTGGATAATTATCTGGAACAATTGTGATTGTTAATTGAGATTGATTCACTGGACATTGACCAAAACTGTAAAACACAGAAATGAGCATAAAAAATAAAAATGTACTCGTTTTTTTCATTGTTCTTTTTTTTAAAAGTAACTAATTATAAACTTATTTAGAGAATTTAAAGTAATCTTTTTCTTGAATTGGACGATTCGCTTCAATTTCTGTTAAAGGTTCGCAAGCAATTAAAGTATTTTGACAATCTTTTGGTAATTTCTGGTAATATTTTGTTCCTTCTGTTTTCCAAGCAAGCATTTCATCACTCACTTGTTTTATTACTTTTCCAGGATTACCAACAACCAAGCTTCTTTCTGGAATTATCGTATTGCTAGAAACAAAAGTTAAGGCAGCCACAATAGAACCTTTTCCAATTACAACATCATCCATAATTACGGAATTCATTCCGATTAAACAATTTTCACCTAAGCTTGCTCCGTGAATAATTGCTCCGTGTCCAACATGTGAACCTTTCTCAAGAAGAACAGTTGTCCCAGGAAACATATGTATTGTACAATTTTCTTGAACATTACAGCCATCTTCTATGATTATCTGTCCCCAATCACCTCTAATAGCAGCTCCGGGGCCAATGTAAACATTTTCGCCAATAAGTACATTTCCAGTAACCGTAGCGTTTGGATGAACAAAACTAGATGCTTTGACAACAGGAATAAAACCATTAAAAGAATAAATCGCCATTTTATTTAAAATAGTAAGTCAAGTTTTGACCTAAATTTCAATAAAGGTACAATTTTGAGTTCAAATACTAAGTAATTTCAGTTGATTGTTTTACGAAAAAAGCACTTATGCTTAGGGATTTTATTTCTTTTGCTTATCGACAATTGCATCCAATGATTTCATGCCGTCAATTGCCGCAGAAATAATTCCACCAGCATAACCGGCACCTTCAGCGCAAGGATATAAATTTGAAATTTGAATGTGCTGTAAAGTTTCTTTGTTTCTAGGAATTAAAACTGGCGAAGAAGTCCGCGATTCAGGAGCATGAATAACAGCTTCATTGGTGATAAAACCATTCATTTTTTTTCCAAATTCTATAAATCCTTTTCGTAGTCGACTAACGATGAATCTTGGAAAAATAGCATCCATTTCAACGCTTGAAATTCCGGGCTGATAACTCGATTTTGGAAAATCAACAGATTTCTTTTTTTGAATAAAATCGAGCAATCTTTGAGCTGGCACTTTTTGATTTTTTCCAGCTAATTCCCAACATTTCTCTTCTATTTCACGTTGAAAATTCAAACAAATAAATGGATCATTCGGATCGCCTTTTAGGTCTTTCGGTTCGATACTCACTACAATTCCAGAATTCGAATAGGGATTATTTCTTTTCGAAGGTGACCAACCATTTGTTACCACTTCTTTATTTTCTGTGGCACATGGCGCAATAATTCCACCTGGACACATACAAAACGAATAAACTCCTTTTCCTTCAATTTGTGCGACTAAATTATAGGAGGCCGGAGGTAAATACTCGTCATTTAACCTACCGTGATATTGTATTTTGTCAATCAATTCTTGCGTATGTTCAATGCGGACACCAATTGCAAATGGCTTTGCTAAAACCTCAATTTTTTTTCTGTGCAGTAATTCAAAGATATCTCTTGCGGAATGACCGGTTGCTAAAATGAGATTTGAAATTTTAATTTTTTTATTTCCATTTATCTCGATCTCTGAGATTGTTTGATTCTTTAAAGTAAGATCTGTTAACTTATTTTCAAAATGAATTTCACCACCGCAATCAATAATCTTTTCGCGTATCGCTGTAATTATTTGAGGAAGTTTATTTGTTCCAACATGCGGGTGTGCTTCTACTAAAATATCTTCGTTTGCTCCAAAATAAACTAGCATTTGAAGGATTCGTTCAACATCTCCACGTTTTTTAGAGCGGGTGTATAACTTTCCATCTGAATATGTTCCTGCTCCTCCCTCACCAAAGCAATAATTTGATTCAGAATTTACACGCCCTTCTTTGTTTAGAATCGCTAAATCACGTCTTCGTTCTCTGACATCTTTTCCTCTTTCAAATATAATTGGTTTAAATCCTCTTTCCAATGCTCTTAATGCAGCAAACAGTCCTGCAGGTCCTGCACCAATTATATGAATGCTTTCTGATTCTGTGACATTTTTAAAGTCGAAATCAAAGTTGACAGATTCTCTGAATTCCTCTAATGAAACTAAGAAGTTTAGATTTATTTTTATCGCTCTTTTTCGCGAATCTATACTTCTTTTTTTTAGTATAAAATAGATTTTTTGGTCTATTTCACCTTCAAATTCTTGTTTGAGCTTAGCAGAAATAAATTCAGGATTTCTTGCTTCTTCCGGAGAACATTGAAATGTAATTTCTATCATTACCCTTCAAAAATAAGTGATAACCACCAACCTTTGTTGTATAATTTTTCTATTGGTCGATCAAAAGGTGTTTGATCTTGGATTAAAACATTTCTAACTCCATGCGAATATTTTAATTCTACAGCAAATTTAAAGTATGGAGCAAAAAACTCAAGTCCCCCTCCGATTTGTCCTTGAAAGTCGTGCTTTCGAATTTTTAAAAAAGGATCAAAATAATTTTGCGCAGAATTTTCTTGTGACTGTAAATCTAATGAATAAGAACCTCCAATAAGAGCGTAAGCTGTAAAATTATTTAGACGCTTGGCGCGAAACATTAAAATGAAAGGGAAAGATAAATTTGTGGAATTTACCCTTTGGTCTTTAAAATATTGTACTGTATCCGATAAAGTAATTT
The DNA here is from genome assembly GCA_009923965.1 of Flavobacteriia bacterium. Lineage (GTDB taxonomy): Bacteria > Bacteroidota > Bacteroidia > Flavobacteriales_D > Crocinitomicaceae > UBA952. The sequence goes on from RFSL01000014.1 coordinate 8,357, forward strand.
TTTCAAAAGTGTAGTTTAAAACTCTTTCTTCAAAAGACAATGTAGGCATAAAACGTAATTTCAGAAGTGGCGTTCCTAATTTTAATGTTGTTAGAATTCCAAGTTGCCCCCCAATAGTTGGATTAGATTTAATTGCTTGCAATGAATAAGTTGCATTGTAAAATTGATAGGGGTGGTTGTAAACATCAAGTTTTTCATACTTGGTAAAATCAGACGTGTTAGTACCGAGCATAAAGCCAAAATGAAAAAGTCGCTTATCGAAATTTTTGTAGCGTTCTTGGTAAAACTTTTGTGAAAAGAGTTGATTTACGAACAAACAAAAAAGAAATATTAAAGTGTGTTTCATTTATTATTAGTAACGAAAGATGACATGCTTTGTTGCAAACTTATTTGATCCCTGTATAAATTGTTGCAATTCCACCAGATAAAATAATCGAATCTACATTTCTGTAGTTCATTTTTTTTAAGATGTCTTCAAATTCTTTACCTTCAGGGAAAGCTGCTACACTCTCAGGGAGATAGGCATAAGCTTGTGGATCTTTTGAAATTCTTTTGCCAAAAAATGGTATAAAGTATTTTGAGTAAAATGAAAATACTTGTTTTATAGGAAATTTTTTCGGTTTTGAGAATTCTAAAATCACTATTTTCCCCCCGGGTCTTATTACACGCAACATTTCACTTAAACCTTTTTCGAGATTTTCAAAATTACGAACACCAAATCCAACTGTCAATGCATCAAAATAATTGTCTTCAAAAGCCAAGTTTTCAGAATCTCCTAAGATCATTTTTATGGTCTTATCATGTCCTTTATTTTTCATTTTTTTGGCTCCAACCTCAAGCATTCCAGAAGAAATATCTACACCAATTACTTCATCAGGATTTAATTTTAAACTTGCAATAGCAAAGTCACCAGTGCCCGTTGCGATATCAATTACTTTTTTAACCTCAAAGTTTTTTAATTGCTTAATTGCTTTTTTTCGCCACAAGTGATCAATTCCAAGTGATAGGAAATGATTTAGGAAATCGTAATTAGCTGAAATATTATTAAACATTTCAGCTACTTCCTCTTTTTTAGATTTCTCAGAATTATATGGTTTAACTAGTTTTTCAGGCATATTGATCCAACAAATAGTTAGCTTAGAAGTTCAGAAACCTCTTTTAATAATTCATTTTTAGAGATGCTTACTACACCTGATTTTTCACAGACTAAACCACCGGCTAAATTTGAAATTTCAGCAATTTGTTTTGTGCTTGCACCTGAAATTAAACACAAGGTTGCCACTGCAATAACAGTATCTCCAGCTCCTGAAACATCAGAAATACTTCTCATATGAGCTGGCACGTAATATTTTTCAGTTTGGTTTTTAATGAATACACCATTTTCTGAGAGTGTTACAAATGAAATCTCATTCTGTAATTTTTCTTCCAATAATTCAATCCCTTTCTCAAATAATTCTTTATTCGAATTAAAATCAAAATTGAGGTTTAATCCTTCCTTTAATTCTTTTAGGTTTGGTTTAAATAGACTTACACCTTTGTAGCTTAAAAAGTTTTCTTTTTTGGGATCTACAGCTGTTGGAATATCTTTCTCTTTAGCAATTTTAATTACATTTTGAATTACCGAATCTGTTAAAACACCTTTGTTGTAATCTTCAAATATTATTCCGTCAATGCCTTGATTTATAATATTTTGTATTGTGTTATTTAATTTAATTTCTTCACTTTCTAACAAAGGAAAAGTACTTTCTGAATCAATACGAAGTAATTGTTGTTTATTGGAGATTACTCTTGTTTTTACTGTGGTTTTCCTCACCATACTTTTAACAAGACCATCTGTTGAAATTCCATTTTTTTCAAATAAATTTAGGAGTTTATCACCTGAAGAGTCTTCTCCAATAACACCACAAATTATCGGTTTTGCTCCTAAGGCGAGTAGGTTTAGAGCAACATTTCCAGCTCCGCCTATTCGAGCATCTTCGTTTTCTAGGGAAACAATTGGAACAGGTGCTTCTGGACTAATGCGATTTACTTTGCCCATAACATAGGCATCTAGCATAACATCACCAATAACGAGTATTCGCAGTCCATTAAATTTATCAAATAAGTCTTTGTAATTCACTAGTGTAAGTTTAAAAGCGCATTTTTAATTCTTTTCATTGCTTCTGTTAATGTTTTTTCTGAAGCTGCGTAGGAAATACGCATACAATTAGGATCTCCAAATGCATCTCCACCAACAAGTGCAACAAGTCCTTCTTCTAGAAGATACATACAAAGTTCATCAGAATTAGAAATTTTTCTGCCATTATATGATTTCCCAAAAAAGGAGGACACATTAGGGAATACATAAAAAGCCCCTCCTGGTTTGTTTGCAACAAGACCTGGAATTTCTGCTAAAGCATCTAAAACCAATTTTCTTCGGCTTTTAAATGCACCAATCATTTCGTCTAATATTTTTGGATCAGCATTCATCGCTGCAATTGTTGCTTTTTGTGTTATTGAACAGGTTGCAGATGTAAATTGACCCTGAACTTTATCGCAGGCTGCTGCAATATCTTTGTGAGCGGCAATGTAACCAAGTCGCCATCCTGTCATTGCCCATGATTTAGAAACTCCATTGACGGTAACCACCTGATCGTATATTTCAGTGAATTGCGCCAAACTTTCGTGTTTTCCTTCAAAATTTATGTGTTCATATATTTCATCGCTAAGTGCGATTAAAGAGGGATATTTTTGTAAGACGTTTGCTAAATCTTTTAATTCATCTTTGGAGTATACAGAACCAGTAGGATTACAAGGCGTAGAGAAGAGCATTAATTTTGTTTTTGGGGTAATTGCTGCTTCAAGTTGAGCACCCGTAATTTTAAAATCATTCTCAATTCCTGCATGAACAATAACTGGAATTCCTTCTGCTACTTTGACAATTTCCAAATAAGAAACCCAGTAGGGAGCAGGTATAATAACTTCATCTCCAGGATTTATTAAGCTTAAAACAACATTTGCAATTGACTGCTTTGCGCCAGTAGAAACAACAATTTGATCTTTTGTATAAACTAAATTATTATCGCGTTTAAATTTTAATGCAATACTTTCTCGCAAATCATCGTAACCCGGAACTGGCGTATACATCGTGAAATTATTGTTCATTGCTTCAAGCGCAGCATCTTTTATAAATTGAGGTGTAAAAAAATCTGGTTCTCCTAAAGAAAGAGAAATAATGTCTTTTCCTTGCGCTTTTAATTCTCGGCTTTTCCTTGACATTGCAATGGTTGCCGATTCTTCCATTGTTAATAAACGTTCCGATAATCGAATCATGTAAAAAATTTTAACAAAGGTACTATTTTAAATAATTACAAAAAGACATCATTACTCACATTCTTGTAATTTCAATTCTTCTATTCCTCTAATAAATCGGGACGTCTTTCTTTTGTTCTCTCTAGTGCTTTTTCTTCTCGCCAGGACTCGATCTCTTTGGTATTTCCAGAAAGAAGTACATCTGGAACTTTCAATCCTTTAAATTCTGGAGGACGCGTATAAACAGGTGGAGAAAGAAGCTTATCTTGAAAACTATCTGTTAGCGCTGAGGTTTCATCGTTTAAAACTCCCGGAATTAGTCGAACAATTGCATCTACTAGAACTGCAGCAGCTAATTCTCCTCCTGAAAGAACGTAAGATCCAATTGAAATTTCTCGTGTAATGTATTTCTCTCTAATTCTTTCATCAACACCTTTGTAGTGACCGCATAGAATTATTAAGTTTTTACTTAAGGATAAATCATTACAGTGATTCTGAGCAAGAACTTCTCCGTCTGGTGTCATGTAAATTATTTCGTCATATGTTCTCTCCTCGCATAATTTTTCAATCAAGCATGCAATAGGTTCAATGCTCATTACCATTCCAGCGCCTCCGCCATATTGGTAATCATCAACGTTTTTATGCTTGTTTGTAGCGTAGTCTCGGATGTTGTGAATACAGATTTCAACGTGACCTTTTTCTTGCGCTCTTTGCATAATAGAGATCGAGAAAGGGCTTTCAAGAAGTTTGGGAAGAATCGTTAGAATATCGATGCGCATAGGGCAAAATTACGTTATTTTTAGCTTTTCTTAAAGAAACACTTACTTCGTTCAGCATTAATCTTCAAAAAACAATTATTTTAGCACTTCATTATTTGCTATGAACTATTTCTTTTCTTGTCTTTTTTTTCTCTCTTTTAATTCTGTTTTTGCTCAAGATACATGGACGGGCAATACAACTCCATCCTATCCAGAATTAATCAATTATCTTAAAAAAGTAGCTCAGGAAAACAAAGAAATTGAG
>RFSL01000131.1 GCA_009923965.1 Flavobacteriia bacterium
TATTTCAACTAGTGGGATTGCCGGACCAAATGGCGGATCAATAGAAAAACCTGTTGGTCTTGTTTGGATTGCAATTGCTTTGCCAACTAAGACTATAGTAAAGAAATTTCAATTCGGAGACAACAGAGAAAGGACGATTCAAATGACGGTTTCAAGCGCTCTAAATTACTTGAGATACGAATTAGAAACTACGTAATTACTTCCCTTTTCCCAGTAACTTACATGTGTATTGAATCATGATTGTTCTGGGAGCCTCTATCTTTAATGGACGTAAAGAATAGCTGCGATTTAAAATATTGCTTCCGATTAAGGCGAATTTATGTGTTTCAGTAAGTTTGTAAGAAATCCGACAGTCAAAAATCCAATTACCAAAACGGTGTGCATTGTAATAATCCATGTAACGCAAATCTTGAAGTATATCAACGTCAATTGTTGTTTGTTCAAAATCTTCAATAATTGCATCCATATTTACAATTTTTGAGAAATACTTTCCGCTCATTCCAAAAGAGAACTTTTTATTATAAGTATATTCCGCGTCAAGCTTTACATTGTGTAAAAACCGGTATTTTAAAATCTTTTGTTTCGGATCTAGCGAGGTTTTATTATAGCTAAAAACTCTACCAACAGAATCTTGTGCATATTCATAATCAGGCGTTAAAGTTGTTGGAACTATGTAATTATACCCTAATAAAAAAATAAGCTGAGATTTCTTAGAAAGATTTGCCGCGCCAGAAAATGAAGCATCAAGACCAACAACCCGAGATTCTCCTGTATTCAAAAACATAAATCCAGCACTTGAACCCATTGTTTGAACTGAAGTAATTGGATGCCAAATTCCAAACATGTATTCAATTGTATTTTGGTATTCTTGCCAAAAACCTGCAATGTCTAAATAGCCCATTACACCTCCCAATTTTAATCCTTGTTTAATCCCAATTTCTGCATTCCAGCTACTTTCTGGTTTCAAATTAGGATTTGGGAAAACACCAAAATTTCCGACACCTGTTTTTATAAAGCGCTCAGTTATAGAAGGGAAACGAAACCCTTGTCCAAATGAAGCGCGTATATAAGTTTCTTGGTAAATTTTTAAACTTGCTCCAGCTCTAAAAATAGGTTTGATAGCTGTAAAAGTATCATTCAACTGAAAATACTCTAAACGTCCTCCTGCAGAAACATTCAAAGAACTATTGAACTTAGTTTCTAATTGGGTGTATGCTGATACATTAAGTAGTTGATTTTTTGGCGTGCCGGAGCCGACATAAATATTTGCAAATGAATTGGTAAATGTCCCTGTTAAGCCACCAATAAAATCAAGATTTTTTAAGTTGGGATAACTTTTTTGAAACATATAATCTCCATAATAAGTTGAGGCGCGATTTGACTGATTTGCACTCATTTTATTGTCAACATGTAAAATGCGTGTTCTTAGATAATGTTTCCCATTTGCTTGTGTAAAAAAGTTTACAAATGGATCCACATTAAAGATGAGTTGATCTTGCATAAAAATTGCACCCGGATAAGCGCGGTATAAGCCAGAAGAATCATTTAACCAAGCAAGTGGCATATTTGTATGCATAGCCATGAAATTTCCATTAACTCCATAGTTTAAGCCCTTAACCTTATGAGAACGATAGCGCAAGTTAAAATTAAGTCGAGCTCTTTTGGAAATTAATTCTTTCTCAGTGAAATTTGACAAGGTGTCAGGAAAAACAGTTGCAACTATAGAATCTGTTATCGGAGGGCCAATATAGCCATGATCCATATTTAAATTTCCACCAACAACTAAATCTAAATTTCCATACATTTTTGAATGCAAGAAGTTAAGACCATTGATTCCAGGATACTGATTCCACCATTTAGAATTTGGAAAATTTGGAATAGAATAAAATCCTGAATAAACATTGATTTTAGTTAGCGGTATAGATGTTGGATAAGCCGTTCGAATATGAACGGAACCCGACAATGCCGAACTTCCTGATAAAACTGAAGCTGCACCTTTTATCACCTCAATTTGACTAATATTTTCTACAGGAATAAATCCCCATTCAGGTCTTCCAGCATCACCCGACAACATTGGCATATCATCGACAATTACTGCAACCTTTGAGCCAACTCCAAATGTAAATCCACTTCCTCCTCTAATTTGAGGTTCACCATTCAAAATATTAAGTCCCGGAGTTTGATCTAATGCAGATTCAATGCTGCGGGTATTTTTATTCTCTATCATTTCTGGCTTCAGTACCAACATTGTAACTGTCTGCTCTTGAATTGGTTTATCGAACTTGCCAACCTTAACATCTACTTGCTGAAATTCTTTGATATATGAATTCAGAGTAAAATCAACATTTTTAACTTCATTTTCAGAAATCTCAATGCTAACTGTGTCAGAAATCATTCCTGTATATCGAACAACAATTCTGCATAAACCACTTGGTATGGTTAACTCGTAAAATCCTTTTTCATTTGTGCTTGCTCCAAAAGTGATGTCTTTTCTATAAATAACAGAAGCACCAACAATAAGGTTTCCTTTATCATCTCTTACAAAACCCACGATCTTTGCAGTTTGCGAAAAAAGTGAATTCGATAAGAAACTTAAAATAGCAATTAAAATAAGGAAACGCATTCCAAAATTTTATGGTACAAAGATTTTCTCAGTTCTACTATTTGACTTGAGAATATAGACTCCAGAATTTAATTTTAAACCATTTATCTCGCTATCTAAACCCGACTTTATTAGTTGTCCTGATAAATTGAAAATATGATAGTTCTGATTTGATTCTGTAATGAGAAGGCCATTTTCCGTGGAGTAATGAGCAAAAGGAATATTTGAGTTTGCTTCAGTAATTCCAGCAGAAGAATTGTAGATTAATTGTATGTCATCAATTAAGACCTCATCATTTGCAGCGCCTCCTCCTGCAATAGCATTCGTGGCAAAAGTAACTAGTATATAAGCAGGTGTCGGTAGTGGTGGAAGCGGTGGTTGAATAAAAAAAGTAAACGGAACAGAATGTCGAACCCATGCTGTATTTGGAGAAAAATTATATGCTGCAGTTGAAATAACATGTGGGCTCGATGCTACATCTATTGGATCGTGAATATCAAAAGCATCATGAGTTATCGCGTGAATTCTTGCTTGCTGATTTGATGCTGCAGTATATTTTGCCCAAAAAACAATTGAATCTGGCACAGAAGTTAAAGCTTCAGAAAAATTTGGATCGTTCGTTAAGGAAATATTGTAATTTGCAGATATATCCGTTACAGTTGTACTTCCCATATTAATTCTCCCAAGTGTCAGTGTACCATTCGCAACAATTCCGAAAATTGAATTAGAAAAAATTCGTGCGCAATACATCCCAGAAGCTCCTGAACGAATAGCTGTTGACCTAAAAACTTGCTGCGAAGCAAAGCCGGATAAGCCACCACTCGCAGACTTAAATCCATTCCAATTAGTAGGTTCCTCTGTTGCAACGCCGATATTATCCCATTCTTCCATGTTTGAATTTCCTATTTGCTGTTGGGCAAAAAGTGAAGAAAGTGAAAAAGCAATAAAACAAAAAATAAAAGTATTTTTCATAATAGCTAAATTAAAATTTGTTAATTAATATGAATTCAAAACAAACTTAAAAAATATTTTAAACGAAATGATTTTAATGTGCTATTATATTAAAAATTTAAATCGATTTTTTGGTAAAATAATGATTTACTTCTTTCGAAAGAAAATTTTAACGGGTACTCCTTCAAAATCAAATTGTTCACGAATTCTATTTTCTAAAAATCGCTTGTATGATTCAGGTACATATTGAGGCAGATTGCAGAAAATAGCAAAAGCAGGAGAATGTGTTGGTAACTGTTGAACA
>RFSL01000132.1 GCA_009923965.1 Flavobacteriia bacterium
CTATTGGTCAGTTTGCCAAATGAATTCATTGAAAGAATTAGATTGTCAAAAGATGCTTCAGAGTTAGCCGATAAGTATATTGAAGCGAAAGTTGTTGGAAAAACTAGTAGAGCAGATTGTCAACATATCGCAATTGCAACACTTTGCCATGCGGATGTTTTAGTTAGCTGGAATTTTAAACATATTGTAAATTTAGTTCGTATCAGAGGCTATAATGGAATTAATTTCCAAAATGGTCATCAAATGATTGAAATAAGAACTCCTAAAGAAATTTTCAATTATGAAAACGAAGAATAAAAATGTCGCAAAAACATTTGATGCAATTAAAGTTATGCGTCAAATTCGAGATAAATTAAGTCTCGAAATTATGAATATGAGTTTTGAAGAAGAGCGAGCCTATTTAGATAAGTTGCTATCAGAAGGAAATAAAAAGTAAAACAGCCAGGGCCTAACAGCGTGCAAGCGCCATAACCCTGCCGCAGGCGCAACACAGGGTTACGATCGCCTGCATCCGAAACGATATTTTTTTGCATGGACAAAGGTAGAATAGTTTATTTACATTTTTGAATGTACGCTTTCGTACCACCAAGCTAAATTCTAATCAAATTCATAAAGCGAATAGTGTTCGCGAATATTCACTAAATAGCTCTCACTTTGAAGGAATTCTTGATTTTTTAAGATTAAATTATTTTACTGATACGAATTCGAATACTCAATTACGTTTATTAATTTTGTATTTATTCAGCAACATATGAGACAATATACCCTATTTTTTTCATTTCTTATCGTTTCTCGTTTTTGCTTTTCTCAAGCGCTTTATTTCCCTCCAAACACCGGAAATAATTGGGATACTCTTTCTCCTTCAGCTTTAAATTGGTGTCCCACAAAGATTGATAGTTTGTACGCTTTTTTAGATTCGAATAATACAAAGTCCTTTATTTTGCTAAAAAATGGAAAAATTGTTCTCGAAAAGTATTTTGGAACACACACACAAAATTCAAATTGGTATTGGGCTTCTGCAGGAAAAACACTTACCGCTTTTATGGTTGGAATTGCGCAGCAAGAAAATCACCTCTCGCTTTCGGATACAAGCTCTAATTATTTAGGTCTTGGTTGGACAAACTGTTCTCCTACTCAAGAAGAGAAAATCACAATTCGCAATCAATTGACAATGACATCGGGTTTAGATGATGCTTCCGGAGATCCAGATTGCACAATAGACACCTGTTTAGAATATCTTGCAAATGCCGGTTCACGTTGGGCTTATCACAATGCGCCTTATACTTTGTTGGACAGCGTAATTTCTCAAGCTACGGGAATGAGTTTAAATTCATATTTCACTCAAAAGGTTAAAAATCCAATCGGTATGAATGGGTTTTATTTTTATCAAGATTACAACAATGTGTTTTTCAGTACAGCAAGAAGTATGGCAAGATTTGGCTTGTTGCTTTTAAATGAGGGCAATTGGAATGGAAATCAGATTTTGACAGACCAAGATTATTTTACTGAAATGACAAGTGCTTCTCAGTCTTTAAATCCTGCTTATGGTTATTTAACCTGGCTAAATAATACAAATCAGTTTATGGTGCCGTATTCTCAGATTGTTTTTAATGGAAGTATTTCTCCCGATGCGCCCGCAGAAATGTATGCTGCAATGGGAAAGAATGGGCAATTTATAAACATCGTACAAAGTGAGGATTTAGTTTGGGTAAGAATGGGAGATGCGCCCGTAAATGACCTCGTTCCTTTTATATTAAACAACGAAATTTGGCAACATCTAAATCAACTTGAATGTCAAAGTGGAGGTGTTTTTGAAAACGAATTTCAAAGCGAAATTAAACTTACACCTAATCCTGCTTCTGATTATATTGAGGTAAATACTGCAAGTCCTATGGCAAATTTGCGGCTAGAAGATATCCACGGAAACGTGATTGAACAGAAGGCTGTTCAGGATACTTATTCTAAGCTCAATCTATCTGATTTAAAAGTTGGCACGTATTTCTTGCGACTTACACTGTTAAATGGGGTTGTTTTAGTAAAGCGTTTTGTGAAGTATTAGCATTAAGAATATTCCGGAAACAAACTACAAATTCCTTCTTCTGTTGGCGAACAAATTCCTCGTTCTGTAATTAAGCCCGTAATTAAGCGTGAAGGAGTCACATCAAAGCCATAATTTAGAGCTTTTGTTGTTTCGGGGCAAATCAAAATTTGTTCTATTTCTCCTTTTTTGCTAAAACCTTGAACATAGCGCACTTCGTTTTGATCTCTTTCTTCAATTGGTATTTCTGCTAATCCATCGCGAATGCTCATATCCAAAGTCGTGGAAGGAAGCGCCACATAAAATGGAATTTTGTTGTCTTTTGCAGCAAGCGCTTTCAAGTAAGTACCGATTTTATTTGCAACATCCCCATTTCTCGTTGTGCGATCGGTACCAACAAGCACAATATCTACTAATCCATGCTGCATAAGGTGACCACCAGTATTATCTACAATTAAGGTGTGTTCTATTCCATGTTTTGTCAACTCAAATGCTGTTAAATTGGAACCTTGATTTCTTGGTCGAGTTTCATCCACCCAAACATGAATTTTTATTCCTTTCTGCTGGGCTTGATATATTGGCGAAGTTACCGTTCCCCATTCGATACAACCTAACATTCCAGCATTGCAATGCGTAAGGATATTTACAGCTTCTCCCTTTTTCTTTTTGGAAATTTCCTCAAGAAGTGGAAGTCCATGAACTCCAATCATGCGACAAATTTCGATGTCTTCTTCAACAATTCTTGCAGCTTCTTCCCACGATATTTTTAAATAATCATCACAGTTTTCAAGAGCAGCTTTCATTTTATCTAAAGCCCAAAAAAGATTAATTGCTGTAGGTCGGGAAGCTCGTAGTGCTGAAAATGCTTCGTCCAAAAATTCTTTAGACAGCCCTTTTTCATGCATTTCTCGAACTGCTAAATAAATTCCATAAGCTGCAGTAGCGCCAATTAAAGGTGCACCTCTAACCGTCATGTTTTTTATGGCGTTTTCAGCATCTCTATATGTTTTCAACTTAACAACAACAACTTTATGGGGAAGTTCTCGCTGATCAATTACCTCTACAAAACGATCTTCAGTTGTCCAAATAGTCCGGAAATTTTTTGCCATGCTTTGATTGTAAGTTACAAAGATAAAAAAAACCTCAGATTTCTCTGAGGTTTAGTACCCCCAACGGTTCAGTTCTCGAACTCTTTTCACGATAAGCTAATAGAACTCTTCGCTCTCAAAGACGCGTTAATTACAGAGAATTTTATAGATTAAAAGGTTTTTTCTACTGATTTATCGTGTTGTGCTCCTAGAAAATAGATTTTGTTTTTTTTCTAAATCAGCGTGCAGATTTTCTGATAAAATCAAGTCAGATTTTTTATCATGGCATAGAGAATTCTTGAAAGTTCATCTGCTTCTTTCATAGTTTGTTCAAATTCAAATTCAGAAATACGACCAGAATCTTTTAGAATATCAACTACAGCAACACATTCAAACAAGGATGCGCGCGCTGTAGTAAAATAGTTTTTCCTGTCAGCTTTTGAAAATTTACCACTTCCTTCAGCAATGTTAAGTGGCACACTAAATGAAGCACGGCCGAGTTGATCAATCACATACCTTTCTAATTTTTTTTCAAAAATGATTTTTTTGCAATTAGCATGAAATGATTTTGCTTTTTTATATACCTCAAGTTTTTGGAAGTCGAACATATAGAATAGAATTAAATTTCTATTTAAGATACGAAAAAAAGCGAGAAAGAGAAACAGAATGAAAAAAAGCAAAGTAAACAACTTCGCTATCGCTTTAAAAAAGGAAAGAGAATGAAAATGA
>RFSL01000133.1 GCA_009923965.1 Flavobacteriia bacterium
GCAAATTTCGCGCCGCGTTTATGAATTTTCCATGCTGCAGAAACGTTACTTCCCATTGCATTTGTAGATAGAAAATAGACATTTCCATATCCACCGCTTGCAATTACAACAGCATGAGCTGCATGTCTTTCAATTTCTCCTGTTACTAAGTTCCGCGCAATTATTCCCCTGGCTTTTCCTTCTATGGTTACAATATCCATCATCTCGTGACGGTTATACATTTCAACACGACCTAAGCCAATTTGGCGAGATAAGGCAGAATAGGCGCCTAATAATAACTGTTGCCCAGTTTGTCCTGCAGCATAAAATGTTCGTTGAACTTGCGTGCCACCAAATGAGCGATTATCTAATAAACCTCCATATTCTCTTGCAAAAGGAACCCCTTGAGCGACACATTGATCGATAATATTTCCTGAAACTTCTGCTAAGCGATGCACATTTGCTTCACGGGCACGGTAATCTCCTCCTTTTATAGTATCATAAAAAAGACGGTAAACAGAATCGCCATCATTTTGATAATTTTTTGCTGCGTTAATTCCACCTTGTGCTGCAATTGAATGAGCACGTCTTGGAGAATCCTGAAAACAAAATGCCTTAACATTATAGCCCATTTCTCCCAGAGATGCAGCAGCAGATGCTCCAGCTAAACCCGTTCCTACAACAATCACATCAATTTTAGGGCGATTATTTGGCGCCACTAATTTCATGTGGTTCTTATGCTCCGTCCACTTATTTGCTATTGGGCCTTCTGGAATTTTAGAATTTAACTTCGACATACTTTAAATTTTTCTTAGTTATTCAAATAAATTAAAATGGGAATAAGCGCAAAAAGAAGCGGAACAAATACTGCAAATCCTTTACCCAAATTTTTGATGATTGGTGTCCATTTGGCGTGATTAACACCTAAAGATTGAAATGCAGAAGCAAATCCATGCCATAAATGGAAAGCAAGAACAAGCATGAACATAAAAAAGCACTCCAAAAATCGCATTTGGGTTTGATTTACTAAAAAAGGTCATTACTACTTTATGAAGGTCAATGTAGCCATCCGCAATTTTGATATTGGTATTTTTATAATAAATAGCTGTTCCTTTTTCTTCTAAGGAATTAGTGTCTTTTGGAATTGGCTGAATACTCGGAACATGTGTGTAATAAAAATCCTGCCCTTTTGGGATATTCATTTCTTGTTTTGATTCAATTTTGTAGGTGTGCAAGGGTATTTCTTGAGTAAATTTAACTTTCCACCAAAAATTAGCCATGTGTGTAGCGATAAAAACCAAGATTAAAGTTCCTAAAACAGCCATGTAGCGTGCAGGGGTTGAAGAAGTAGCCCCAGGATTATTAAAAGCATAATTTACTGGTCTTGCTCTCTTATTTTGTATCGTTAATACAAAACCATCAACAGCATGAAAGAGAATAGAAATATAGGTTAAATAGGACAATATTTTTATTGCAGGATTGTGTGTCATGAAATAAGCATATTCATTAAAGGACCTTCGACCATCTTCACCATCGATGAATATCAGCTGTAAATTACCAAGTAAATGTCCGATTAAGAACGTGCACAAAAATAAACCTGTTAAAGCCATCCAATACTTCTTAGCGATTGATGATTTTAATATTGAGGAATTACTCATAAATCTTTTTTTAAAGTCTACAAATTTACTCTTAAAGAACAAATAATAGCACCTTTAGTTCTTAATTTATAATTAATTTATATAAGAAAGTTGACTACCTTTTTCATCAACTGTAAGTTGAACATTAGCGCCAACAACAAGTGCTTGATTATCTGAAATGTGTCCAACAGGAAAATCAAAGCAAATTGGGATTTTACGAAACTTGAAATGCTGTAAAACAATCTCCTCAATACTCACTTGAATATCTGTCATACCGCCAATAACGAGCCCTTTAATTGCCTCAAACACTCCCGCTTTTTTTAGTGTAAAAAGAATGCGATCTAACTGATAGTAATGCTCGGAGATATCTTCAATAAATAAAATTTTATCTTCAAAAAGATAAGAATCATTCGTTCCAAGTAAGCTATAAACAATACTCAGATTTCCTCCAATAAGCATTCCATTTGCTTTGCCAGGGCAATTACTTTCGTTTAGTTTTGCTGAAACAACATAATCAGTATTCTCTAGAGCAGAAAACAATGAGGTAAGTGCTTGAATAGAATTGCTTCTAAAATTAAAGGGCATTGTTCCATGAATACTTTGTATACCAAGTTTGTTAAGTCGCTGATGAAACACTGTAATATCGCTATATCCAACTAACCATTTTGGTTCCCTCAACATATTTGCCCAATTCAATAAATCTACAATTCGAACAGACCCGTAGCCACCTCGCGCACAAAATATAGCTTTTACCTCTTCATGATCTATCCCAAACTGTAAATCTGCACTTCGTTCTTCATCGCTACCTGAAAAATAATTGTTTTTTCCAAAGCAATTTTTTGAAATAATTACTTTATATCCTCTATTTTCAATTTGTTTTTTTGCAACTAAAACTAGTTCTTTATCTATTGCTTTTGCTGGGGTACAAATATAAATGCTGTCGCCTTTTTTAAGATCTGGTGGTTTTATCATCTTTATTTTTTTGATGCTATAATTGCTTTTGCAATTCGCAAATCATTTTCCGTTGTAACTTTAATATTTTCCTCTTCGCTTTCAACAAAAAAAAGTTTTTCACCCATTTGCTCTAACAAGCGAGCATCATCAGTAACTAAATCATGAAATGGCTGTAAATATGCTTTTTTTAGAACTTCTGAATGAAAACATTGAGGTGTGTGAACTAATTTATAGTGATTTCTATCCAACGCTTCCGTTTTATTACCTGATAAAAACCTTACAGATTCTTTAATAGATAAAACAGGGATAACCGCAGAATTTTGCTGTAATGAATCAAAACAGAGTTTTAGTAGAGTTTGAGAAACAAAAGGGCGAACACCATCGTGCACTGCAATATACTTTCCAGTACATTTTTTGAGCGCATTTTGAACGGTATGAAAGCGTTCTTCACCTCCTATTACAATTGAGTGAGGAATTTTAAAATCATATTCTATTTGCAACTCCTGCCAGTAGTTTATCCAATCTTTTGGAAGCGCTAAAATAATTTCAATAGTAGGATCAAATTCATAAAATAACTCAATTGTATGCATGAGAAGTGGCTTATCGCCAAGAACTATAAATTGCTTTGGCAAAGTGCTTTTCATTCGTTTACCAATTCCACCAGCGGTAATGATTACAGATTTCTCTAGCATAGCTCAAAACTACTATTTTTCTAGATAAATTTATTGGTTTTTGAAAACTTGCAACTTAATTTCTTATTATTTTTGTTTTTTAGCATTTAAATGATATCTTTGTTCAGATAGTTATTATTATGAAATTTCTTTTCTTATATCTTGCTTTTTTTATTTGTGTTTTTGGGCTTAATGCTCAAAGCTCAATTATAATAGCAATTCATGGAACTTCAACCGATATTTCTGGACAAATACACGAAGTAGCGCTTACAACCCAAGATCCTATTGAAGTTTCTTTTGATATGTTTAATAATACGGGTGTTAACCATCAATGGAGAATTACCCGAAAAAAAATTAGTGTTCCAATGTATTGGACTGATTTATTGTGTTGGGGGCATTGTACCGATAATTTTGGGGGGACTTGTTATCCAGCTGATACAGTTGCAAATCTATGGACTACGCCAGCAAATCCAAGCGTTTTATTTGATATTAACAATAGTGAATGCGGAAAATTAAAAGTAACTGTTAATCCTTATGATTGGAATACAAATGGTCAAGCCCATTACCGATATTATCTTTCAGATGACGGATCTAATTTTTCTGACTCTGTCGA
>RFSL01000134.1 GCA_009923965.1 Flavobacteriia bacterium
ACAATTACGGGCTTCTTTAAATTGTATTTCTTTGAAAATTCAATAATATCAAGTATTTGCTGTAACTCATTTGCGTGAAAATACACCCGTTTTTCGCTAAGAAAACATTCGTTCATAGCATCTAATCTTATATCCCTATCAAAGTCTTTTTTGCCTTTTGAATAAGCGCTTGCCATTTCAAAGAAAACCTCTATTTTTTGTTTTTGGGAAACGTAATTATCATTCCGTATTTTTGGTTCGGATTCTGTCCAATGTCCTCCTCCTTGATTTGATTCTGGCCAATTCACATGAATTCCATCATTATTTAGAATTGTTGCTTCTTCCCAATTCCAAGCACTCAAAGACATTATTGAAGATGTCCCAGAGATACTTCCTCCTCTTGGTGTTGCTTGAGAAATTAGTACACCATTTGTTCTTACAGTTTCAATTACCCGGGATTCTGAATTAAAAGCAATTTGTGTTCTAACATGAGGATTGTATTCGCCAACATCAGCGTAATCACGCGTAGCACGAACGGCATCAATTTCCGTTAAACCTAATGTAGAATTTGGCGCAACAAACGCAGGATAAATATGCTGCCCGTTTAACTCAATGATTGTATCCCAATCTTGCTTTTTTATTGTGCTAGTTAGTACATTTTTGACCAAAGAAATTTTACCATCAACAATACCAAGAAGAGCAGTTTCAATCACTTGACCATTTCCTACGTGAAGATATCCATTGGTAAATAGTATTTTCTTTGCTTGTCCAAATAGCAGGAATGGACACAATATAAATAATAGGATTATATGTCTATTTTTCATAATTCTAATGTTGATTTTCTGATTTTTCGCCTTCTTCTCCATTGGTATCACAATGATAGAGACGTCTTCCGTTCTTAATAAAAGGTTTTGTTTCTTCCCCTTTTTCATTTGATTCAAGCATTTTATTAATTAATCTAGCTCTTTCTTTCGTATTTCGTTCTTCAAGAGCTAAATTATTGTTTCTATTGTAGAGAATTAAACCATCTACCATTGTAAGTTCAACCTTGCTTTCAATACTTAATGGATTCCCTGTCCAAAGAACTAAATCCGCATCTTTACCAACTTTTACACTTCCCATTCGATCATCAAGATGTAATAATTTTGCAGGATTTAAAGTCACCATTTTCCATGCTTCTTCCTCACTCATTCCACCATATTTTACACTTTTCGCCGCTTCTTGATTCAAACGTCTTCCCATTTCTGCATCGTCGGAATTAATTGCAACAATAAGTCCTTGGTCCTGCATTAATTTTGCATTGTAGGGAATAGCATCATTCACTTCAAATTTATAAGCCCACCAATCTGAAAATGTTGATCCTCCTGCACCATGCTTTTTCATTTTATCAGCGACTTTATAACCTTCTAAAATATGGGTAAATGTATTTATTTTGAATCCCATAGAATCAGCTACGTGCATTAACATGTTTATTTCTGACTGTACATAAGAATGACAACTGATAAATCTTTTACTGTCGAGAATTTCATTTAAGACTTCTAACTCTAAGTCTTTTCTTGGCGCAAAAATAGTAGAAGCACCTTTTTTACCAAGATTAACTTGATAATCTTCCCATTCCTTTTTGTATGCTTTTGCCCGTGTAAAGCCATCATAAAAAACTTGTTCAACTCCCATTCTTGATTGTGGAAAACGGACAGTATTAAAATCGCCCCAATTTGCTTGCTTTACATTTTCTCCCAACGCACATTTAATGAATTTTGGAGCGTCTTTAATTAACATTTCATCTGGTGAAAACCCCCATTTTAATTTAATCAAAGCAGACTGCCCTCCAATTGGATTTGCAGATCCATGAAGTAACTGAGCAGCTGTGATACCGCCAGATAACTGCCTGTAAATATTTATATCATCAGGATTTACAACATCTCCGATACTAACTTCTGCAGAAACTGCTTGCCCACCTTCATTAACACCTCGAGAAATTGCAATATGTGAATGTTCATCAATTATACCGCTTGTTAAATGCTTTCCTTTTCCATCTATTATGAGCATGTCTTTTGCTAGTTCAACGCTTTTTTTAGGATCAATCTCTACTCTTTTAATTTTTCCGTTTTCGATAAAAATTGTAGCATTATTAAGAATGCCTTCTTGTTCATTTGTCCAGACTGTTACATTTTTAATTGCTATACTTTGGAATTTTGGAATTGAATCCAATCCGTAGGCTAAATTTGGTAACCAAGGTTTAGCAATACTATCTGTGTTTAATTTAATTTCTTTTTCACTTTCTTTTTCACTTTCTTTTTGAGCTCGAATCGCAGACCATGTTATCCATTTTCCGTTGGGAAGTGTCCCGTCACCTTCTAAAACACTTCCTTTTCCTGCTATTTTTCCATGAAGATTGAAGCTGCCTTTGTATGCATCGTCATCGCAATTAAATTGAATGGTAACATCATTTTCATTTAATAAAACAAGTGCTTTTTGTTGGATCGTATCTGTTGACTTAAAGGTTTCAACTTTCCCTGTAGGTTTTTCATTTGTTCCTGAAATTTCTATACGGTAACTTTTTCCATTAATATTCATGGTATATTTTCCAATAATTGAGTTTACTGAAATGCTTTTTTGTACTTTTTGTTCACCCAATAACCAAGATTCTAGTAAACTTGCATCGCTTGTAAATGGATCAGAATTATAAACCGAAAAACTAGCGATCTTTCCAATCTCTAAACTTCCAATTTCAGTATCCATCTTCAGTATTTTTGCGGGCTCCATTGTTAAAGCTTCCAAAGCATCGTCAATTTTTAATCCACGTGTTATAGCTTTCCTTAAATTTTTCCAAAAATCGTCTGGAGTTTTTGAGCCATTATAAGTTAAGCATATTGTATTCCCATTATTTTTCAGCAAAGAAGGATTAGATGCTGCAAGCTCCCAATGTTTCATATCACTCAATGGAATCTGACGAGATAGATATGGGTCTTTAACATTATAAGCTTCAGGAAAATTAAGAGGAATAATTAGTGCTCCTTTTACTGATTTCAGTGAACTCAAGGCAGCATATTCATTTCCTGATCCAATGTAATTCATTTTCAGTTGGAATTCATTTGCTATTTTCTCTGCTCGAAGAATTTCCCATTTATCATTGACTTTAAATAAACTTGGTAAGCCAATGCCTTCTTTCCATCTTTCTAATGAGATAGATTGATCGTGTTTTTCATTTTCTGAATAAAATTTTAAATCATATAAGGATTGTCTAAGTAATGCTATAGATCCCATTTGAGATGAGGGATAACTTTGCGTAGAAGTTCCTTTTGAAAAGGAATAAAACATTCCTGATTTAAGGTTGATTGTATTTTTACTACTATTTTCATCACCCAAAGAAACCAAGGTTCCACTTCCTCTAACAATTCCATCTTGAACATGAGAGACTGCAAAACCAAATCCTGACTTCAAATAATTTTCATTTGCTTTTGAATCAACGGTGAAAAAATTATGAGCTTCAATTTCAGGATGAATTGCTTCATTCCAATAGTATGCGCCTTTTTTACTAGATTCTATTTGTGGTCGTGGGGAATAATTTTGTTCGCTTACTTTCGGCATACCAATATTAGTATAAAGTTCTATAAAAGCCGGAACAATTGTTTTTCCCTCTAAATCATATTCTATTGCGTTTTTAGGAATAGTAATCTTTTTTCCTATGTCAATGATTTTTCCAGAGGAAATTAAAATACTTGCTTTTTCAATTTTTAAGCCAGGACGTAAGTAAACACTAGCATTTTTTAAAGCAATAAATTTTACGCTATCGGTATGGTGAAATTCTTTGAGCACTGGATATTCTGCCCAAGTATCTTCATCACGCGTATTGTTGAA
>RFSL01000135.1 GCA_009923965.1 Flavobacteriia bacterium
AAAATCAGCACGTTCACTCATTACTCAAGCCTTTATCACTGAGGTTGTGGATAAAGTAGAGCAAAAGGAAGTACGAGATTTTATTCAAAATAAGCTCGTTGAACTTCACGATTGGACTAATTAAATCTCTAAGTTTAGCTATAGTCTATTAATGAGAAATTTTAATGTCCTAAAAAAAATTCCAATAATTGGAGAAATTTAAATAGTTAAAAAGACCGAACTGCACGAACACTGAAGAGTCTGTATTCCATATTGTCGTCGAACTGCTCGCCATCTTTGAAAGACTGAGCCCACGCATTATCAAAAACGCTTTTATTAGAAGACCAATGGGCGTATAAACTAAAACCGCTAATTTTATCCTTGCTGAGATATATAAGATTTAGTTCATATTTAGTAGGTAGCCTCCAACCATTTCCTAAATCAGTACAAGCCTTTACTGCATCATCCCAAATCATTTTTTTTGGAAACTCAAATTGTGCAACCTCAATACTTCCTATTCTAATTGGTTTGCCTATTATTGAAGCTGAATATGAATTTGGCGCCTCTTTTTTAGGTTTTTCTGAAGAAATTAATGAGGATAATGCCGATGGTGTATCTTTTTTAAAATCTAAAAGTATCTGAA
Source organism: Flavobacteriia bacterium (assembly GCA_009923965.1). GTDB lineage: Bacteria > Bacteroidota > Bacteroidia > Flavobacteriales_D > Crocinitomicaceae > UBA952. Next base: position 623 of record RFSL01000135.1, read on the forward strand.
GATAGGATTTTGGTATTGCAAAGTTTAAATTTTGTCCATCTGTTAGTTGAGAAACAGAAATTCCAATTAATTCACCAATTGAATTTAAAACAGGACCACCACTACTACCTGGCGATATGGAGGCTGTCATTTGGAGTAATTTGATTCCTTCAAAATCTCTCATTCCACTAATAATTCCATCGGAAATTGTCGCTGGAAGACCTTGTGGACTCCCTATAACATAAACTTTTTGCCCTATTGATGCAGTGGTCACAGCAAATTTTATTGATGGTTTGTTTAGCGTTGAAACTTTTAGTAAAATTAAATCTACAGATTTATCTACTCCTACATAACCATCAATTTTATATTCAATATCTGAATTATTTAAAATACAACTTGCATTAGTAGCCCCTTCAACAACATGATAATTTGTTGCAATAATATTTGGAGCAACAAAAAAACCTGATCCTTGCCCATCATTCGTTAAAATTGTAACTGTTGAGTTTACTGTATTCTTATAGATTAGAGAAGCATCTTGAGAGAAAAAATGAGTTACAGAACTTAAAACAAAACTTAAAATTATTAGATTTTTCATATTCAAGTTTTATTTCTTGTGACAAATTGTATGAATTAAAACAAACTTAAAAATTCTATACTATTAAAGCAAATATTTCATTGCTAAATAAGGTTAACTTAAAAAGTAGCGCCAAGACTCAAAAAATAGGTTCTTCCATTTCCAGGAAGTATTCCTGGGCCAGGATATCCTGTTGCCCTTCTACTTGCATATTTCTCCTCTGTAAGGTTATTAATCCCAGCTTTTACATTGTAATACTTCAGGAATTTGTATGTAAGAGCTGCGTCCATTACTTGATAAGCTGGTAGTTTTCCGATAGTTCCTTGAGCATTCGACACTTCCGTGTTTTCTACATCGGTATACACTGCAGCAACTTTACTAAGCTGAAGTGTTGCAGAAAATCCTTTCAAACAATAAGATAATCCGAAGCGATGAATGTATTTTGGGGCATTTTCAACTTGTTTGTCTTGGATAGATTTGTTTGGATCGTTTGCAATAAGTGGATTATCCCATTTTACATATTTTGCAGATATGAAAGAGTTAGAAGAGAAAAGTGAGATCGCACCAATTTTTGTATTATCGGTAAAAATCCGAAGGACATTAACTTCAACATAGGATTCAATCCCCTTACTAACAGATGTTCCAATATTTGTTTTGAAGAGATTTCCATTTTGGAGAATGCTTCCAATTCGATTGTCATAGTTCAAGTAGAAAAGCCCAACATCAAAACTCAAATAATTTTTTAAAGTCCCTCGAAAACCACAATCAGCATTGAATCCACTTGCATCTTTCAAATTTGGATTTATTGTTTCTGTCGTTGCCGATGGACTTAGTTCTGAAAAAGTTACAGGGCGGTAAGCCAAGGAATAATTGCCATATAAATTGGTTTTCTCGCTTACCTTAAATTCGCCTCCAAGTCCGTAAAGAAAAAGAGTGCGTTCTTTTTTAAGTTGAGGTAAAGTTCCACTTGCATCGATATATCCCATTCTAGTATTATCAATGTACTCAAAGCGAAGACCAGGAACTATTTTAAGTCTTTTTCCAAGTTGAAAGATATTTTCTGAAAAAATAGCCAAATTAGTTGTAGAGAATTCCAAGGAACGCCCATAAGAAGGATTCGTTAATGTTAAATCAAAATCGCTCCCATTTGTTCCAACACCTTTTTGATTTCTAATTGTACCACCGTGATATGCTCTTAGTCCTCCAGCAAATATGTTTTCTTTTCCAAAGAATTTATATTTAACTGACATTCTAGCTTCTGTACCATAATTTTTATACTTATCTCGGTCAACTTGTCGATTATTATATTCTAAGCTTATTGGATTAATACTGTCTTTAGTTATAATAGAATTCGTGAACCCTACACTATTGCGTTCTGCGAAGCTAAAAAATGATTTAATTTCTACATTTATATCTTTTGAAATAGCATAAGTGAGCGTTAATGATGCAACATTATAAGGCGCTCCAAACCAATTTCTTGATCTAAATGACTGCTGATGATTTTCATTGTACTGCGCGTCTGAAAGCCCTCCCGCCTGCTGACTTTTATAATTCATGGAAGTATATTCCCCACTTAAAGCAAACTTTTTTGTTACCTGATAGTTTACAGAAAAATAGCCTGAATTAATAGCGTATTGGCTATTATTTCTCCAACCATCTGCAGAGCGGTGATGTAAAAATCCATAATAGGAAAACTTTTTATGCGTTCCGCCAAGAGCATTGTAGGTATTGAATAAACCAAAGGAACCAAGAGTCTGTTGTGTTTCAAAAGAAATCTTTTTTGTTGGATTTCCTTTTTTTATGCGATAATTAAGTAAACCTCCAAACTGCGGACCATATTGCAAGGATGCAGCACCTCGAATCACTTCAATTTTTTCAAGTGCTTCCATGGGCGGCGTATAATATGTTTCGGGATAACCAAAAACCTCAGAACTTATATCGTACCCATTTTGTCGCACATTAAATTCCCAAGAACGATTAGGACTTAAGCCCCTTGTTGCAACGCCAATTTGAATTCCTGAGCCATCATTTTCCCAAATGCTCATACCCGGAACTTTCGCAAAAACTTGCCGTGTATTGTTGGTGCTGAGGTCTGCATTTAGGCGATTTAACTGAATTACTTCATTCTTTTTTCCTGTATAAATAACATTGTTCTTCAAATCTGGCATGCGTTCTATTTCGTTTGTAATTTGATTTTCTTTGATGAGAATTTCGTTTAAACTTATTAGCTTTTCACCTAGATTTGGTTGCGCATTTAATTGACAAAAAAGATAATTTGAAAAGATAGAGAATAGAATAAATAGTTTATTCATAACAGCAGAATTCAAAACTTAAATTAAGCTGCAAAATTATTATTTAGAATGATTATAAACTATACCGCAAATATGGTATTTTATGAGGGGATGAATTGAAATAAAAATTGAGAGATTATTTTTGACACACCATTTTATATAATAGAAAAGGAGTCTAGTTTAATTTAGTGTTCGCTTTAGTAACACCAATCAAAATCCTAATCAAATTCATAAGGAGAACAATAATCGCAATTTGAGAAATTATTCTATTTTCCTTTCTTTTTTTCTTGACAAAAAAAGAAACAAAAAAGTCAAGGCTCTGAATTTCTATTTTGTTCGCAAATCATTATTTTACAAATACTTA
>RFSL01000136.1 GCA_009923965.1 Flavobacteriia bacterium
TTCTGTTATTAAATTTTTCATATTAAATCCCTATCAAAGCTTGTAAATGTTAATTTTGCTAATATTTTAAATGAAATAAATGAAGTTTGGAGTTGTAACTTTTCCCGGATCCAATTGCGACCAAGATATGATTTATGTCCTTCAGGATTTACTTGGACAAAAAGTTGAAAAATTATGGCATAAGTCAACTGATTTAAAAGATGTTGACATGGTTATTTTGCCTGGCGGATTTTCCTTTGGGGATTATTTACGTTCTGGTGCTCTTGCAAAATTCTCCCCAATTATGTCAGAAGTTATCAAGCATGCCAATAATGGTGGTTATGTAATGGGGATTTGTAACGGCTTTCAGATTTTGACGGAATCAGGATTGTTAGAGGGAGCTTTGCTCCATAATAATAACCAAAAATTTATTTGTAAGAATGTTTTTTTGAAGCCAGTTTCTAAATCTGCTGCAATTTCTATGGATTTAGATAATAATAGAGCTTTAAAAATTCCAATTGCTCATGGCGAGGGGCGTTTTTTTGCTGCAGATGATGTTCTAAAATCACTACAGGATAATGACCAAATACTTTTTCAATATTGTAGTGAACTTGCTTCCGTAGAGGATTCTTCGAATCCAAATGGCTCAATCATGAATATTGCAGGAATCACCAATAAAAGAAAAAATGTTTTTGGTATGATGCCACATCCAGAAAGAGCAGCAGACGAAAAACTTTTGAACATAGATGGTAAATTATTATTTGAATCGATTTTAAAGCATTGTTCATGAAAGTATTGTTGTTAGGTTCTGGAGGTCGTGAGCATGCATTGGCGTGGAAAATAGCACAAAGCTCGATTCTTGACGAATTGTACATTGCACCAGGAAACGCTGGGACTCGTCAATTCGGAAAGAATATTCCAATATCTCCAATTGATTTTGATGCAGTAAAACTCTTTGTACTTGAAAATAATATTGAAATGGTCGTTGTTGGTCCTGAAGAACCTTTAGTTTTAGGGATTTATGATTTTTTTATCGCTGATCCAGATCTCTATAAGATTCCAGTTATAGGTCCAAGTAAATATGGAGCGCAATTAGAAGGAAGTAAAGATTTTGCCAAGGCATTTATGAATAGACATAGTATTCCAACAGCAAAATACGCCACTTTTACCATTGATAATCTTGAAGAGGGCCTAACTTTTCTAAAAAACATGAAGTCTCCCTATGTTTTAAAAGCGGATGGACTAGCTGCTGGAAAAGGAGTTTTAATAATACATGATTTGGATGAAGCGCAAGCTGAATTAAAAAGTATGCTGCAACATGAAAAATTTGGAGAAGCTTCCAAAAAAGTTGTAATTGAACAGTTTTTAGATGGCATTGAATTATCTGTTTTTATAGTTACTGACGGACATTCATTTAAATTACTCCCTGAAGCGAAGGATTATAAGCGAATTGGTGAAGGTGACACAGGTCCAAATACCGGTGGAATGGGTGCTATTTCTCCTGTTCCTTTTGCGGATGCAGCTTTTATGGATAAAGTTCACAATCGAATCATTGTCCCAACTGTTAAGGGTTTAAAATCTGAGGGGATTGTCTACAAGGGATTTGTCTTTTTTGGACTTATTTGTGTGAAGGGTGATCCATATGTTATTGAATACAACTGTAGAATGGGCGATCCTGAAACAGAGGTTGTTATTCCACGTTTGAAATCAGATATTTTAGATCTTTTTGAAGGAATTGCTTCCAATACTTTATCAGAAAGAGACATACAATTTATTGATAAAAGTGCAGCAACAGTTATGATGGTTGCTGGAGGTTATCCCGATGTTTATGAAAAAGGAAAACAGATTTATGGCTTGAATTCTGTTGTTGATAGCTTGGTTTTTCATGCAGGAACAATTGCTGATGGTCCTTCTGTTTTAACTTCAGGGGGAAGAGTTTTAGCTGTAACTTCTTATGGAAAAAATATAGAAGTAGCAATTGAAAAAGCGTATGAAGCAGTCTCTAAAATTAGTTTTGAAGGTGCATATTACCGAAAAGATTTAGGGCAGGATGTTTTATCCCAAAAATAATTCAATATCTCGTAAATGAACACTGATTATTTATTGATTTTCCTTTCGCTTTTCTTCTCTGCTTTTTTTTCTGGAATGGAACTTGCTTATTTGGCTTCCAATCGTTTAAAAATCGAAGTTCAAAAAAGTCAAGGAACTCTAAGAAGCAAAATAATTTCGCTGTTCTACAAAAAAGAATCGACCATGATTGCCATGCTCTTATTGGGCAATAATATTTCATTAGTGATTTATGGAATTTCTGCAGCACAAATACTAAATCCTTATTTAATCTCCATGGGTTTAACTTCTGAAGCTGCTGTTTTGGTTATTCAGACTGTTGTTTCAACATTACTTGTACTTATTACAGCAGAGTTTCTTCCAAAAGCAATTGTTCAGATTAATCCGAATAAATTTTTAAATATTGGTCTTTCACCAATGTTTATTTGTTATATCTTACTCTTTATTCCAACTCAAATCATATTATTTATCAGTTGGCTTGTCTTGCGAATTTTTGGTGCTAAAAATGAAAATTCAGATAAAGTTTTTTCAAAAGTCGATTTAGAGCATTATGTGGATGATTTAAATTCGCGTATTAATTCAAAAGAGCAGTTAAGCAATGAAATGAATATTCTTAGCAATGCGCTAGATTTCACAAATGTTCGTGCAAGTGACTGCATGATTCCAAGAACTGAAATTATTGCTGTTGATTTTGAGACAGATATCGATGAATTAAATAAACTATTTGTTGAAAAAGGCCTGTCAAAAATCATGATTTTTCGAGATTCCATTGATAATATTATTGGCTATGTTCATTCCTATGAATTATTTAAAAACCCAAAGAAAATTAGTGAGGTAATAAAACCTATTAGTTTTATTCCTTTTGTGATGTCAGGAAAAGAATTACTAGAGAAATTTACAAAAGAAGGTGGACATGTTGCTGTTGTTACAGATGAATATGGAGGAACAGCTGGAATTGTTACTTTGGAAGATGTAATTGAAGAAATCTTTGGAGAAATTGAAGACGAGCATGACAAAGATAATTTATTGGAAGAGCAAATTAGCGCTACGGAATTTCTTTTTTCTGCTCGTATGGATATTGATTATCTCAATGAAAAGTATCATTTAAAATTTGAAGAATCTGATGAGTATGATACTTTAGGTGGTTTAATTATTCATCATTTAGAGAGTATTCCAGAAAATGGAAAAGTCTGTGAAATTAGCAACTATATCCTTACAATAGAAGAGGTTAGCGATCGACGAATTATAAAAGTTCGAATAAATACTGAATCATAAAAATTATTTTGGTTGAAAATAAATTTATCTGACTTTGAAGCTGTAATATTTGACATGGATGGGGTTTTAATAGACTCTGAACCACTTTGGAAAATTTCAATGGAAGAAGTTTTTGCATCTTTAGGTTCAAAGCTTTTAAAAAAAGATTTCGAGAAAACTGTTGGGTTACGTATTGATGAGGTTATTCATTTTTGGAATAAACACGAAAATTGGGGCGTGGTAGATGAAAATCAAATAGCTGAAAAGATTATCTCTAAAATGGAAGTTTTGATCTCGCAAAATGCACAAGCTTTGGATGGAGTTTGTAAAACTCTGGATTTTTTAAAGCAGCAAAAAGTGAAAATTGGATTAGCGACATCTTCTTCTTCTCGTTTAATCGACATTGTCTTGCGTGAATTAAAAATTCAGCATTACTTTCATGTTGCTTGTTCGGCTGAGACAGAAAATTATGGTAAGCCTCATCCAGCAGTTTATTTAAAAGTTGCTGAAAAATTAGAGGTT
>RFSL01000137.1 GCA_009923965.1 Flavobacteriia bacterium
TTGTTTCACGTGAAACAAAAAGAAAAAGATTGATTTTTATGTTTCACGTGAAACATATTTATCCAAACACTCATTTTCTTTTGATCTCATTAACTGTATTTCTTCTTTTGTTTTATCGTTGTAACCACATAAATGCAGTATACCATGAAAAACAACACGCTTAAGTTCTGTTTGTTTATCTACATTGTATTTCACCGAATTACTTTGAACGGTGTCCCAAGAGATTAATAGCTCACCAGAGATGTTATTATCTGTGCAATAATCAAAGGTTAGGATGTCTGTATAATAATCATGGTTTAAGTGTTCCTTATTCATTTTGAGCATGTGCTCGTCAGTGCAAAAAAGCAGTGCGACATCTCCAAGTTCTTTGTTTTCTAAATGAATCAAATCACTAATAGCAAAAACAAAAAATTCCGAATCAAAGCCCGGAATTTCACACTCTAAAAATTCAAATTCGATCATTTATTAAAATAGACAGTAACATTATTTCCTTTCTCGTTAAACTCAACCTCATCAGCCAAGTTCTTCATTAAGAAAATTCCGCGACCATTTTCCTTTAAAATATTTTCTGGAGCGGTGGGGTCAGGAAGATTTAAGTAGTCAAAACCGAGACCCTCGTCTGTAATACTAAAACAAAAAGAGTGCGTGGTATCGCCAACAGCAACCTCTACGATTAAATCAGAAATGCTACCGTTTCCATGCTCAATTGCATTGTTTACCGCTTCAGTTACAGCAATTAAAACATTGCCATAATTATCTTCATCCACATTTAGTTTAGCGCAAACGGCATCTACTAATTTTTCAACATCTTTTAAAGAGCTGTGATCGCTAGGGATTCTAATTCTTTCTATTATTGTAAAGTCTTCTTTCATAACAAGTTACAAACAAATTACAACTCAATTCTCATTGAAATATTGACTTGCTTTCTCCTTATAATACCTACGATATGCAGGGTCGATTGCGCGCAACAATTCAAGTTGATTCAGTTTTTGTTTCTTATACTCATCAACACGAATTTTGTTACCGGAATTGTCATCTTTTCCTGATTTTGATTCTCTTTTTTCCTCAAAACCTCTTTCCATTAATGCTTTTTCGCTTTCCAAAAGGCGCGTTAAAATATCTTGTTGGCGATTTATTGTTTCTTTATCAATTTTTTTATTGATAAGACTTCGTTCTTGCTCCTCTAATTCTTTTAGAAGGGGGTTGAGTTGGTTTCCAAGTCCCTTGCCATCTTTATTAAGTTTGCTTCTCAACTCTTCCAAGCGCTGTCTAATTGCTGTTTGTTCCGCAGCCATTTTTGCAATTTCCTTGTTACCGAGCCCCATTTTTCCGTCTCCACTTTGTCCAGGCTTAGTTCCAAGTCCTTCTCCTGGTTTATCTCCCGGCTTTTTTCCGCCTTCCTTCATGCCCTTTTGCATTTGCTCAAGTTGTTTTTTAAGCATTTCTTTCATATCGCCAGGAGAAGGTGAAGAACCAGGCTTCGGTCTTCCTTTACCTGGGTTGTCGCAAGAACCTGAAGGTTGGCCATCTTTCATTTCAGATTGCATGCTTTCAAGCGCTTCATTCAACAGTAAAGCCAAATTATTATAGGAAGTCATTGTTAATTGCTGGTGTTGGTTTAAAGCTTTATTGTTGTGGTCGTCAATGTTTTCTATAGCAAGCGAGTGGTTACTAAAAATTGCCTGAAGTTCTTTATCAATAAAGCTAGCGATTTTTGGTTGTCTTTTAGCTAGGGCCATAAGACTGTCTTTCACAAGTTTTGTGTCATCAATAATTCTCCTTTGTCTTCGCCCATATTGCAAATAAGCGGGGTCTCCAGTTTTAACGCGCGCAAAGCTTTGCATGAGTTTTTCCTGATCAAAACTCAGGGTCATTAGATTTTCCAAAATGGCACGAAGCGCATCAACATCTTCTTCCTCTTGTTTTTTATTAGCGGCCTTTTGCTTTTGATCAAGCTGTTCTGCTAAATCCTTCATTTCTTCAGCTGCGGACTTTTGCTTTTCGCCAGCTTGCTTGTCTTTCCCTTCATTTAAAGACTCTTTTGAATCCTGTAAATCATCACTTATTTGTTGTTCAGATAATTCCGGAGCCCCAATATCTATTGGCTTATCTAATTCTTTATTCAGATCTTTTAATTTCTGTAAGTCTTCTTTTATTTCATCAAACTTTTTGTTGATTTCTTCTTGCTTTTTTAGTCCGCTTTCCCCGCTCTCTTTTTTCTCTTCAATTGCTTTTTTTAATTCTTCTTGTTCTTTTGCTAGCGCTTGAAGTTCTTTTTCAATATCGTCTATTTTCTCATTAACCTGAAGTTTTTTAAGCATTTCTAAACTCCTGTCTAGTTGTTTCTTCATGTCCTCAGAAGATTCCTTTAACTCATCAATTTTATCTTTGATTTCTTCTTTGTTGTTTAGCTCCATTAATTTTTCGAGTTCCTCTAATAATTTTTTCAGTTCATCGTCCATCAACTCCTCTAAAAGTTTATCGATCATTTCTTGTTTTTCTAAAATCTCCTTGTCGGTTTCAGATAACTGGTTTTTTTCCTCAACGCTTTGTTTCATTTCGTCTTTCGCTTTTTCTAAGGATTCAATGAGGTTTTTTTGTTCTTCTTTCAGTTGATTTATTTTATTCATTTTATTCCAATCATTTGACTTAGAATTAAAGACTTCTTTTTTAAGTTTTTCAATATTTTTTTGGAACTCTTTGGTTTTTTCCAAAAGCTTACTTAAATCTTCTTTGGTTTTATTCTGATCTTCCGTTCGTTGGTCATTTAATTCATCTAAACTTGGTAATCGATAGGTTAGAGTTTGACTTCGGCTCGACTTACTTCCATTCACTCCGTCGTTATCATAAACGACAAAATAGTATTCTATCCTATCGTTTAGTTTTACCTCTTCTCGCCTAAAATCTACCGCAAAATCAAAAGAAATTTGGTTTCCAGAAACACCTCGAACAGGCATTTGAATTACTTTCTTGGATCCGTCTTCATGAATTAAAGTGTAGACGAAATTCAGGTTTTTTAAACCGTAATCATCGGAAACCTCACCGTTAAAATAGGAAAAACCATCAGAAACAGAATCTTTTTGTTCGCTTACTTGAATGGTAGGAAAAGCATCTTTTAATGCTGTTACCGTGTGATTTGAAGAATCAATCTTCGCTTTAAAAGAGTTTCTTAGTTTAAAGCGCAAAGAAACATCACCCATTATTTTTTTTTCAAACTTAAAACCAGGTGCAACGTATGTTTTTATTTGATTATTCCATGCTACCTGAGTGCTTTTTGTGTTTTTAGTAAACACGGACCAAGAGATCACAGTGCCCTCTGGAACAGTCAGATCTGTTACATTTTCAATTACTTCATTTTGTTTACCAAGATAGCTTGGATAAGACAGGGTTGCTTGCAATTTCCCTAAAACAGATTTTCCTGTGACATTTAATAAAAAATTCTTGCTTACAAAATCGTTTGCTTTAAAGAAAAACACTTTGTTGTTTTTTGGTTTTTTAATCCAAGATTGATAGGAATTCCGTGCTATTTTCTTCATTAAAAACGTGCCATTCTCACACACCAAATAAACTGTTTCTGGTAAAACAGATCCTTTCAGTATTAAGAGAATCTCAGCGTCTTCACCCTCCTCGATCTTTAATTTATCAGTATTTACTACAAATTGAAAAGGTGCTAACTCCTTATATTCTTTTGAATAGTTAATCACACGTTTAGTGCCTTGAGTTATTAAAGATGGAATAAAAATAGCAATTAGAACAAAAACTAAAAAAAGCGGTAAAATATATTTTAAATATTTTTTATTT
>RFSL01000138.1 GCA_009923965.1 Flavobacteriia bacterium
GTCCTCTTTTTTCTACTTCCGTCAAACAGTATTAGAAAAATCTGCTTTTAAAGTAGATTCTAATTTTATTTATGGAATACTATTAATTCCTAGTCTTTGGGTTTTATTCTATTATGTTCAAGGAACTTACATCTCAATTCGACAGATGTTTCGTTTAAAAATGCTAAACCTGACCTTAATTGCATCATTTTTTGGGGTAATTCTGATATTTTTTATCTTACTTCTAGATGATAAAGTTAAGTCCTATGAGATTTATTATCAGTCTGTCATCTTGCTTTTCTCTTTGCATTTTATGCTAACTCTTATTCCTCGCCTAATTATAAATTCCATTATGATTTGGTCTATTCGTAAACCTGGTAATGGTTTTAAAACAATTATTCTTGGTGGAAATGAAAAAGCCCTAGAAATTTATAACGAAATGATTTCTCATCCACTAAATGTTAATTCATTTATTGGGTATGCCAATCTTAATGGAAAAGATTATCTCTTAAGTGAACACATAAATTATTTAGGTCATGAAACTGATCTAGAGCGCATTCTAAGTGAGCATAAAGTTGAGGAAGTGATTATTGCTATTGAAAGCTCAGATCACAATCGCTTAAAAGATCTTTTGCTCCGAATAGACGACGGACATATTAGAATTAAATTATTGCCGGATGCTTATGTTATCTTATCTGGAAGTGTTAAGATGACGAATATACACGGAGCACTTTTACTTGAATTAAAATCTGATATTATGCCATTTTGGCAACAAGCGATAAAACGCGTAATGGATTTTTTAATTTCATTCATTGCTGTAATTCTTCTCACTCCCTTTTTTATTTTCTCTGCGATTGCTGTGAAATTTTCTTCTCCTGGCCCTATTTTATATTTGCAAGAAAGAGTGGGACTAAAGGGGGCAATTTTTAAAATAATAAAATTCAGAACTATGTACGTAGATTCTGAAAATCTGGGTCCCCAACTTTCTTCAGAAAATGATCCGCGGATCACTAAGATTGGTCGTTTTATGCGCAAAACAAGGCTAGATGAATTTCCACAATTTATAAATGTTCTTTTTGGACAAATGTCGCTTGTTGGCCCAAGACCCGAACGTCAATTTTATATCGATCAAATTGTAAAACTTGAAGCGCAATATTTGCATCTAAATCGAGTTCGACCAGGAATTACCTCTTGGGGACAAGTGAAATTTGGCTATGCAGAAAACGTAGAACAAATGCTGCAACGAATGAAGTTTGATTTGATTTACCTGAAAAATAGAAGTTTAGCATTAGACATTAAAATAATGTTTTATACTGTAATTATCGTTTTAAAAGCAAAAGGAAAATAATATCCTGATAGAATTTGATAATTCAAATAGTATTTCTATCTTTGCACCCCGAATAAATTATTTATAAACCAAGGTTTCGGACCTTAAATTGTAAAAGAAAATGGCAACAAGAATCAGATTACAAAGACACGGTAAAAAAGGAAAACCGTTTTTTCACTTAGTAGCAGCAGATAGTCGTGCGAAAAGAGATGGTAAATTCATTGAAAAATTAGGAACATACAATCCAACTGCTAATCCAGCTGTGATTGATATTAATTTTGAAAGAACATTGAGTTGGGTTCAAACTGGAGCAGAAATGTCCGATACAGCTCGCGCAATTCTTTCTTATAAAGGTGTGCTTTATAAAAGTCACCTAATCAATGGTGTTAAAAAAGGTGCTTTAACAATGGAACAAGTTGAAGAACGCTTTACACTTTGGGTAAATGAAAAAGAATCTAAAATAATAAACAAAATTGATGGCTTAGCTGCAAAAGCAATTGCAAGTAAAAATGCAAAAATGAAGTCAGAAGCTGATGCAAATATTGCTAAAGCAGCTCAAATTGAACTTAAAAATACAGTTGTTGAAGAAGTTGTTGCAGAGGAAACTCCAGCAGAAGAAACAGTAACTGAAGAGCTTGATGCAGAGGAAACTCAAACAGAAGAAACAGTAACTGAAGAAGTTGTTGCAGTGGAATCTCCAGCAGAAGAAACAGTAACTGAAGAAGTTATTGCAGAGGAAACTCCAGCAGAGGAAACAGTAACTGAAGAAGTTATTGCAGAGGAAACACCAACAGAGGAAACAGTAACTGAAGAAGTTGTTGCAGAGGAAACACCAACAGAAGAAACACCAACAGAAGAAACACCAACAGAAGAAACAGTAACTGAAGAAGTAGTTGCAGAGGAAACTCCAGCAGAGGAAACACCAGCTGAAGAAAAATCAGCAGATACAGCTGAATAAGCTTATATGACTATAAAAGATTGTTTTTACTTAGGTAAAATAGCGAAACTTCACGGATTTAAAGGTGAAGTTTCCTTGTTTTTGGACGTTACTAATCCGAGTGATTACAAAGATTTAGAGTCAGTTTATATTGATGTTGACGGTGAACTAACTCCATTTTTTATTGAGTCTGTAAAACTCAAAAACAAAAATTTTATCGCTGTAAAATTTCAAGGAGTGAATGATGAAAGCTCAGCGCAACGCTTACTTAAAAAATCACTCTACTTACCTGAAGAAATTCTTCCTGATTTAAAAGGCACTCAGTTTTATGATCACGAAATTATTGGGTTCAAAGTGTTAGATGATGTGCATGGTGATATCGGAGAAGTAGAAAATGTAATTGATCTAGCTGCAAATCCATTATTACAAACTATTTGTAAAGGAAAAGAAGTGCTAGTTCCGATTTTTGATGGTTTGGTGCAAAAAATAGACCGTAAAAACAAGATACTTTATATCAAAGCGCCTGAAGGTCTAATAGACTTGTACTTATCGGATAGTATTTAAAAGTCCCAAGGAAAGCTTCATTCGAATAATACGCTTTGCAGCTGCATCTACTTTCGATCTAAACACTTTATCTGTTTTATAGTTCGCAAGTAATTCTGAGTGAGCTTTCTTTGCGTCTAAAGGCATTAAAACAATGTCACAGCCTGCTGAAATTGCTTTTGTCGCTGCAGATGGCACATTTACAACTCCTCCCATATTCATTGCGTCTGTTACAATTAAACCTTTAAAACCAAGGCTATCACGCAACAAACCTTTTACAATTGTTTCAGAACAAGTTGAGGGCAAACCCTTTGTATCAAATTGGATGTTATTTTTAACTGCAATGTGTGCAATCATAATTGACAAAACCCCATTTTTTATAAGAAGGGGGTAATTTTGCAACTCTTTTAGTGGCCCATCTATTACTTGAAGTTCTTTGTGTGTGTCTCCCGAAACTAAACCATGTCCTGGAAAATGCTTTGCTGTTGCAAGGATATTATTTCGCTGAGTTTCTTGAATAAAAGCATTTGACCAAGGAATAATATTTTCGGGCTTTGCGCCAAAACTTCTAAAACCAACAGTCTGATTTGCCGACATATCAACTACTGGAGAAAAATTGTAATTAATTCCAATAGCATTTAAGTCTTTGGAAATAGTTGCGGCTACACTGTTTACTTCTTCTATAGAAATTAATTCATTTGCTTTTTTAACAGGCGCAGAACCAATTATTTTACGGTTTACTAAACTTGGCTCAGCATCTGCGCTATATAAAAAAGGTAAATTACCTCTTTTCTTATTATTAGTTTCAAATTCCTTAATCCACGATGTGAATTCTTCTTTGGTTCCATTTAACATCAGAACTCCACCAATTACTCTATCTTTTATGTGCTGATCAATTGTTTCTTTTTTTTGCCCCAAACGACCAACTGCAGGCATTATTAATTGTGCTACAATAGCTGTATCA
>RFSL01000139.1 GCA_009923965.1 Flavobacteriia bacterium
GCTGCTTCAAAATCATCTATGTAGGAAGTCCCTGATTTATTTATAGCTCTAGGTTGTCCTGGAATTAAATGCGCAAATTCTCCAGTAAATGATACTGTTGACATTTGATTAGTTGAGATTATAGGTAATAAATCAATTAATTTTGTTAAAAACGGCGCGTTTAGCCTCAATGCTAAATCTAATCCAATAATATTATTTTTAAATGGTTCACTTCCAAAATCCACTTTTTGAGTTACAGGCCGCTCCAGCATTCTAATCCATGTTCCTCCAATTTTAAATTTATCATTAAAGCGATATTGATAATGCCCACCCATCATTGATCTTGCTTGAAATCCAAAAACTGAATTACTTTCAATTGATACTTTTATGGGTGTATTGGATTCTAATATCCCAGAATTTAAAATCTTTACTCTTCCTAGATTATAATCTACAGTGTAATCAGTTCCTTCAATTAAACTTATTCCTCCTGCTGTTACAGTAACAGAACCCTGCGGAACATTTAAGGCATTTAATGGAATATCTGAACTTATAGATGATTGACATTGACCTTTGAATACAAATCTATTTTTACTTGGTATTTGTTGGGCTGCAGTTTTTGTTGAGTCATAAAGTTCTGTAAAAACAACTTTGTCAATTATAGTTTGAGCTATTCCAACATTTTGAAGTTTAGCTTTTAAAGTTTTGCCAAATGGTTCAACAGTTGAAAAGAAAATTCTCCCAGACTTTTTATTAATTGTCCCTCCATTTTCAATTTTATTTCCAACTTGATTGAATGCAGAAAAATCAAATACTCCGTCTGAAAAAGGCTGGTTATTTTGATTGATTTTATCCATATCCAATAAAGTAACAAGTTGTTTATCGTTAACACCATCCATTGGATAGAATGGAACTAAAACAGATGTTTCAGGATTGTTATAGAGAATGTCTAATCTGAAGCCTATTTGATCAACTTGCGCCGACTGAATAGAATAAACATTTTTCATCATTAAATCCCATATTTTATTTTTAGGATTTGTAATGGTAGGCTTTAATAATTTTAAAATTAATGCTTCTTGCCCATTTGAACCATCAGTCGAGAATTCTCCAATTTGATATGTTTCACCTTGATTGGTATATTCATAAGCAACAGCAAGAACTTCATCATTATTTAGATTTGTATTAAGTGAAATATATCCTAAAAGCGCATTGTAAGTAAATTCTGTTTCGCTAAGTTTCTTTGCATTTTCCACTTTTTCAAAATGAACAGCTGGAACAAATGGTCCAGGAGAAGTAACTTGATTTGATAAAACTTGAACAGAATTAGAAAAACCACGAATTAAGGGCTGTGTAGATGCCCAACTATACAAAGAATTCACATTATTATCAGGCTCAATATTTGTAGAAAAATTACTTGGGTTTCCTTGACAATTTTCAGGCTTTGATTCTCCTAAATCAGCAAAAGCTAAAATATTTCGCGTATTTTCAGTGACACTTGTACGATTTGTAACCCATACTTCTATTCTTGTAATATATGTTGTAGAACTTACAAGAGGAAGCGTTGACATTGCTGCATCATAATTTTGTTGATGATAGAGGTTTAAAAAATAATGTTTGTTAGCATCGTAGTTATCTGCAGTTAAATTGATTTCTTGAGTTTGTGCTTTTCCTGCAACATTAATTTCCGTTCGTTTGCCTTTAGAGGATGCTGCTATTAAATCAATTGTGGCACGACCAAATTTTAATTGTGTTTTTGCACCAAATAAAGTCTGAGACCCTTGAATTAAAGTTGTTGGCAAAGTGAGAGAAACATTTCCTAATGCGATTTTTTGAAGAATTTGATCTTCAGTTCCTGTGTGTTCAATTTTTGAGATATTTTCAAAATCAAAACTTGCTCCAGTATTGTATTTCGTATTTAGTTTTAGCTTCGTTCCTATTTGACCAGTAATGTCTAGATTAATATTTTGATTAAAATCAAAGCGTGTAATTCTCCTCTGTCGAAGCGGTAACATCGGGTTGTCAACACGGGAAGATGAAAGCCCAAGCGATAATTCTAAATTTCCCCCGGGGATAATTTTTATTTCATCTGAACCAAAAAAGTTCTTAAAAACTTTACTTTTTATTTTGATTGGTAATTCAAATGCTCTGTTTTCTGTCGTTTGTTCTTCAATAATTTCCTGCCAATCCTGTGTCATTAATTTACGTTCCTCGTATTTTAAATATTCCTCTAATGTCATCATTGACGGATTTCTAAAATAAAGACCATTTCCTAAAGTTTCACTAAATATATAAGTCCCAGTTTCTGGATCATATATAAGTGATTGAGTAAGAGCTGTTGGATCTCCTAGGTCAAAACTTTGAGGTGTATTTTGTGTTGGATTTAATGGATTTGTAATTGGAAATGGAAGTCCTATTTGATTTTGCGCCAAGGAAAAAGTAGAAATTACCGCAAAAAAACCAAATAAAATGATTCTAGTTATGTGGAAGTTAAAATAGGTAAAAATGAATTTCATTCTATTATAGCAATCGCAGAGCTTCTTTAATTAATTGTTCAATTGTTTGTTCTCCGCCGTCTATTTTATCTAATACTTTTTCAGTAGATTTTTTATCAAATCCGAGAGAAACTAATGCATTTAACGCATCAAATCGATTTTTATTGCCGTTTGAAGCCATTGTTTCTGTATTAGTACTGAATTTAATAACCTTGCCTTTTAGGTCAATTATAACTCTTTGTGCTGTTTTAGCACCAATGCCTTTAATTCCTTGAATTGTAGTGACATCATCTGTTTGAATTGCATGTGCTATTTCTTCTGGAACAAGAGACGACAGCATAATCATAGCCGTGTTTGGTCCAATACCAGAAACGCTGATTAAATAATTAAACATTTCACGTTCTTCTTTTGTGAAAAAGCCATATAAAATTTGTGCGTCTTCGCGAACAATGAGCTTGGTATGTAATTTTATCTGTTCGCTATTAGATAGTTGAGTATAGGTGTTTAAGGATATTTTAACTTCGTAACCAACTCCAAAACATTCTATTAATAATTCTGTCGGATTTTTCTCTATTAACTTGCCATTTAATGAACCTATCATAACTTATTTATTTTGTGCGTCAATAACCGCAATTTTTATCATATTTATTATTTCCCTCACTGATGATCCTAATTGTAATACGTGAATTGATTTTTTCAAGCCTACTAATATTGGTCCAATAGCATCTGCATCAGTAAGTTGTTGTAAAAGTTTGTAGGAGATATTTCCGGCAGAAAGATTTGGAAAAATAAGTGTATTTACATCTTTATTTGTAAGCTGTGAAAACGAAAACTTTTCATTCATCAAGTCTTTGTTTAAAGCAAAATTTGCTTGAATCTCTCCATCAACTATTAATGCAGGATATTTTTCATGTAAAATTCCTACCGCTTTTGCCATCTTTTCAGAATCTGGACCTGGTGAAGAGCCGAAATTCGAGTAACTCAATAATGCAATCTTTGGTGTTACTTTCAATCTGCGGATTATTTTAGAAACATTATAGGTTATTTCTGCAATTTGTTCTGCAGTTGGGTTAAGATTAATGGTTGTATCAGCTAAAAATAAAGGCCCTCTTTTAGAATTTAAAATATACATTCCTGAAACTGTATTCACATCTTTTTCCAAACCAACAATACGTATTGCAGGACGAACAGATGACCTGTAGCTTTTAGTTAAGCCAGTAATCATAGCATCTGCATCTCCTTGATCAACCATCAT
>RFSL01000140.1 GCA_009923965.1 Flavobacteriia bacterium
TGGTTTAATAGCAGCATCAGAACGAATCTGACCATGCTTTTCAGTGGAATATTCAGGTAGATATTCTAACGGAATTTGATGAACGATCACCGAGTTGTCTTCAGAGAGCAACTCTATAAAATCTGCACCTCTTGCTTTTTCACTTGCATCAAGTAGTAGTACATAGAAATCGGCTAGAGCTTTCAAATCCGAGGCCCAGAAAAGTGCTTTGCTCATGGGCTAATTATAACTAATTAAATTGTGGAGTTATATTCAAACAAACCTTTAAAGCAAGTGATATCCATGATAGAAAATATATTAATTTCTAAAAATCATATTATTCTTTCATCGCTTTATATTGGAATAGATTATTTTTCTAAAATTACACACGTTTACATATGTCAGAAATTGCAAAAATAGAGCTCGATGGTAAGGTTTATGAATTACCTGTCATTGAAGGTTCTGAAAATGAAAAAGCCATAGATATCTCCAAACTGCGAGAATTAACTGGTTATATTACTTTAGATACTGGTTACAAGAATACTGGAGCTACAAAAAGTGCTATTACATTTTTAGACGGCGAACTAGGAATTTTACATTACAGAGGATATTCGATAGAGGAATTAGCAGAGAAAGCATCTTTTATGGAAGTTTCACACCTTCTTATTTATGGAGAATTGCCAACTCAAACTGAATTAACAAACTTTGAAACAAATATCAAAAAGCACACTCTTGTTCACGAGGACATGAAGCGGTTTTTTGAGGCATTTCCTGCTCAAGCTCATCCAATGGGTGTTTTATCATCTATGGTTTCTTCTTTGGCTACTTTTTATCCAGAATCACTCGACCCAAATAGAAGTGCAGAAGCTAAAAACTTAACAATTCAACGCATATTAGCAAAATTACCAACTTTATCGGCGTGGTCTTACAAAAACTCAATAAGACACAAGGTCATGTATCCAAGAAATAATTACAATTATTGTGAGAATTTCCTTCACATGATGTTTGCTATGCCTACTGAAGATTATCATATAGATCCAATTGTTGTTAGTGCAGTAAATAAATTGTTTATTCTTCATGCTGATCACGAGCAAAATTGTTCTACTTCAACCGTTCGAATTGTTGGTTCGTCTCAAGCAAATTTATATTCGACAGTATCTGCTGGCATCTCTGCTCTTTGGGGCCCTTTACATGGAGGAGCAAATCAAGAAGTAATTGAAATGCTTGAACAAATCCATAAAGATGGTGGAAATGTAGATAAATGGATATTAAAAGCCAAAGACAAAGAAGATCCTTTTAGACTAATGGGATTTGGACATAGAGTTTACAAAAATTTTGATCCACGTGCTAATATCATAAAAAAAGCATGTGATGATGTATTACAAAAACTTGGCGTGAACGATCCATTACTAGCAATCGCTAAAAAATTAGAGAAAGTTGCCTTGGAAGATGAGTATTTTAAATCTCGGAATCTATACCCAAATGTTGATTTCTATTCTGGAATAATCTACAAAGCAATTGGGATTCCTACCGAAATGTTTACTGTAATGTTCGCACTTGGCAGACTTCCAGGATGGATTGCTCAATGGAAAGAAATGACTGAAAATAAAGAGCCAATTGGTCGGCCAAGACAAGTTTACATTGGTAAAACTTCAAGAGAATACGTTCCTTTGTCAAAAAGATAAATTTCCTTCTTAAAAATTTAAAGTAAAGCTATTCCTCGGAGTAGCTTTCTTCATTTTTAGCCTTTTTGGAACCGTCATAAATCTCAAATTTCCTAAAGCTACATTCTAAATCGCCATTAAAAACTTTGGTCTTTTTCGTAGGTTTTAAGCCAATACTTTTCCAACCCTTCTCACTTGAAGAAATAATCCATGCTTCAGAATTTGTCATTGAATGCTTCATCCATGTTCCTAAAATATCATATAATTCAGGAATATCTGTTTCCATTCGTTCACCATAAGGTGGATTAGTTAATATAAAGAGCTTTTCTTCTGTTTTTGTAACTTGATTAAAGGGAAGCACAGAAGTTTTTACAAAGCGTCCAAAACTCATGCTTCGAAGATTTCTTCTCGTTTTTAGAATCATTTCATCTGAATTATCTGAGCCAATAATTTCACAGGGCAAAGATCTTACGATACGCGGTGCACTTTCAAAAATCTCATTCCAAAGCTTTTCATCATAATTATTTAAATTTTTGAATGCGTAATGCTGCCGCTCAATATTTGAGGGTATTCCGGTTGCTAAAAAAGCAGCTTCTATTAAAATTGTCCCAGATCCACAAAATGGGTCCATGAAGGTTGTTGTTCTATCCCATCCTGATTGACGAATTAGACTTGCAGCGACAACTTCATTTAGAGGTGCTTCGCCAACTTCTTCACGGTAACCTCGTTGAAAAAGTGGAAGTCCACTCGTATTTACAGATATTGTAACCTCATTTTCTTTAATGTACAAGTCAAAAAGAACTTGAGGTTTTTTAAGATCAATATTTGGACGTTCATTTTGTGTTTCTCTAAAACAATCTACAATAGCATCCTTAAGAACTAAAAAAGGGAAATGCGTATTCTTAAAAAGCGTCGAATAAACTGCACCTTTTACAGCAAATGTTTTATTTACTGTAAATATTTCATTCCAATAAATACCAGACGCTTTTTTATACAAATCATCTTCAGATTTAATAAAGAAATGTTCAATTTCTACTAAAATAGATATTGCACAGCGACTGTATAAATTAAGAAAATAAACATCTTCCCATGAGCCATTTATTCTTACAGCGCGATTTAAAAATTCTATTTTATCGTAACCCAATTCAAGAAGTTCCTCTCCTAAAGTTTGTTCAAATCCAAAAAAACATTTTAATGTTATTTTGAGTTCACTATCACTCGTCGTTTCTTTTGATTTCATTTTAAAATATTATACTCTAACTTTGCACAAAATAACAAAATTGCATAGACTAAGTTACCAGTTTACTCTATTATTTATCATCATTGTATTCTTTACAAGTGCGCAGGAACGTGTTGGTTTGGTCTTAAGTGGTGGCGGAGCTTCTGGAATTGCGCATGTTGGTGTTCTCAAAGCATTGGAGGAAAGAGGTATTCCCATAGATTTTATTGCAGGAAGTTCGTCTGGCGCTTTAGTTGGAAGTTTGTATGCATGTGGTTATTCTCCCGAAGAAATTGAAGCATTTGTGTTAAGTGAAAAATTTCAAGATATGAGCAAAGGTGTAGTAGATGCTAAACATCACTTTTTTTACCGCCAAGAAGATGCGAATGCTAGCACCTTTAATTTTTCAATTTCACGTGATAGCATTTTACGAAAATCAATTCCATTAAGTATAATAACTCCAATTTTAATGGATTTTGAAATGCTGAATTCTTTAGGAATTATTAGTGCTGCACATAAGAACGATTTTAATAATTTATTTGTGCCGTTTCGTTCAGTTGCTTCTGATGTTATAAATAAAAAAAGTGTAGTTTTTCGATCAGGAAATTTAAATGAAGCTGTAAGAGCATCTATTACCTATCCATTGTATATTAATCCAATAAAAATTGATGGCAAAATATACTTTGATGGTGGTTTGTATAATAATTTTCCACTTGATGTAATGTACAAGGAATTCAATCCTGATTTTATTATTGGCAGCAATTTAACCAACAATGCACCTGTTGCAAATGAAAATGATTTTATTGGTTTAATTAAT
>RFSL01000015.1 GCA_009923965.1 Flavobacteriia bacterium
GTGGTGGATGTACTGCCGAGTTGGTATCCAATCAAGGATTATTATTGACAAATCACCATTGCGGCTATTCACAAATTCAAACTCACTCTTCTTTAGAAAATGATTACTTGAAGTATGGTTTTTGGGCGAAAACAAAAAATGAAGAGTTGGCTAATCCAGGGTTAACAGCTTTAAGAATTGTTAGAATTGAAGATGTTAGTCAAGCAGTATTTAGTGGAACAAGCTCTAAAAAAGATCTTGTAAAGATCCAAGAAAACATCAAAAAATTAGTTGCATTAGCAGTTACTGGAACACATTATGAAGCAGAAATTAAGGCATTTAACTACGGAAATGATTATTATTTAATGGTAAAAGAAGTTTTTTTAGATGTGCGTTTTGTTGGGTCGCCGCCTAATTCAATCGGAAAGTTTGGTGGCGACACGGATAATTGGGTATGGCCTAGGCATACCGGAGATTTTTCAGTTTTTAGAATTTATGTTGGGAAAGATAATAAGCCAGCGACCTATTCAAAAGATAATAAACCATACACACCTTTACATTTTCTTCCTATTTCTTTTAAAGATAGAAAAGCTGGCGATTTTACAATGGTATATGGTTTCCCTGGGCAGACAGAACAGCATGTAGTTTCATCTTATTTGAAATTTATTATCGAAAAAGAACGACCAGCAAGAATCAAAATGCGGGATCTTTCTTTAAGTGTAATTGATGCCGGAATGAAAAATTCAGATTTAGTTAGGATACAATATTCAGCAAAACAAGCAAGTATTGCAAACGCCTGGAAAAAATGGATTGGGCAAATTGATGGCTTAAAACAATTAGATGCCGTTTCAATCAAAATAAAGCAGGAAATAGAATACACGGATCGCGCTAAAAGTAATCCTGCATGGAATACTAAATATGGCTCATTAGTTGAAAAAATGAATGAGTTAGTCGCCCAAAAATCTGACATAGAATTTCAATATGCGATGGGAGCGGAATATTTTTCATACGGACCTGAATATTTTAAATTGGCGCGAGGAATGAATGATTTAATCTCAAATTATTCGAAATACAAGGAGAAAGGTGAATTAAAGGCAGTAATAGATAAATTGAAAATCAGTGGGGAAGGATTCTTTAAAAATTATGATGAACAAGTAGACAAAAAGATTTTTCGACTGTTGACCCTCGAATATTTTAATCAGACTTTTGCATGGAAAGAAATAACAAAAGAACTTCCTTCTTCTATTACTGAAAATTGGCGAAAGTCTTATTCCGATAATTTAACAGAAGTCATTTATACTAAATCTATTTTTACTAACAAAGATAGATTTCTTCTCTTTTTAGATAAAATAAGTGATAAGAGCATGAAAAAACTTCAAAAAGATAAAGGATTTGAGCACTATACAAAATATATTAGCAATTTTAAAAATAATATCGTCCCTGCTTTTCAGCTTTTTTCTGCTGAGATGACAGCACTTTTACAAGTTTATGTAGAAGGGAAACTTATAATGTTTCCAGATGCAAAGCATTGGCCAGATGCAAACAGCACCCTAAGAATTTCTTATGGAAAACTAGAAGGTTCTGCTCCAACAGATGGCATGATGTATACAGAGCACACTACGTTAGATGGAATTGTAACAAAATACAATACTGGAAATCCAGATTTTGAATTACTGCCAAAAATGTTGGAGTTACACAAAACAAAAGATTTTGGACCTTATGCTCAAAATGGTGAGTTATGGGTTTGTTTTACAGGTTCTAATCATACAACTGGAGGGAATTCAGGTTCCCCAGTTTTAGATGAAAATGGGTATTTGATGGGCTTAAACTTTGATCGCACCTGGGAAAGCACTATGAGTGATTATATGTTTGATGCTAAACGCTGCCGCAATGTTGTTGTTGATATTCGCTATGTTCTTTGGGTCATGGATAAATATTCTGGTGCAAAACACATTGTAGATGAAATGACTTTAATGAAAGAATAAATTTATATTTGCTTTTTTAATTTTTTAGTTTGATGAATATTTACTTCCACAAAATTATTTTTTCTTGCTTTTTATCGCTTTTTATCGCTGAAATATCTGCTAAAACAGATAGCCTTTCCTCTAATGAGATATGCAAGGTTATTAAAGGTCAGTTAGCTGATTTTAGAACTAAAAATGATGCTGAGGAAGTAGAAATAAATTTAAAGTCGCTGGTAACAGGGAAAATTTTCAGCACTGAAACTGATGAGGAAGGACATTTTTATTTTTACAAAATTCCAATTGGAAAATGCTCCCTAAGCATTGTTGACAAGGATTATCGACCAGAAAGTTTTACTTTTGAAACAGATACAGTTCATCATTTAAAGAGATATGATTTTTCTGAGCCTTTTAAAGTTAATTTGAAGGTTTCGTGGATGTTTAATTGGGGAGATCGTACGATTATGCTGAAATCAGGTAAAAAGTATGTTCAAGAACATTATTGGTCGCATTTGTTGGCAAAAATAATACTAGGAATTTACTCCGCTTGTTTAATTCTAATTTTCTATTACAGTTGCATACAAATGACGCTTGCAATCGCTTATGTGAAAAACCGTAAAAAAAGAAAATTAGAGAAAATACCACTATTTGATTCTAAAAATGCTCCAAAAGTTACAATTCAACTTCCGATGTATAACGAAATGTATGTTGCCGAGCGAATTATCGAAACTGCGGCAGCCTTTGATTATCCGAGAGATAAATTTCAAATTCAAGTTTTGGATGATTCAACAGATGAAACCAAAGATATTATTGCAGCTAAAGTGGCTGATTTAGCTGCTACAGGCTTGAATATTCAACACATTCATAGAATTGATCGAACAGGATACAAAGCAGGAGCTTTAGATGATGCTATGGATCGTGTTCAAGGTGAATTTATCGCAATTTTCGATGCTGATTTTGTCCCAGACAAAGATTTTTTAATCCGAACTATGCCTTATTTCAAAGAAGGAATTGGTGTTGTTCAATCACGATGGGGACATTTAAATAAAAACTATTCCTTGTTGACAGAACTTCAAGCATTTGGATTAAATGGTCATTTTGCAATCGAGCAAGGTGGAAGAAATGCTTCTGGTCATTTTATTAATTTTAACGGAACTGCAGGAATTTGGCGGAAAACATGTATTGAAGAAGCAGGAGGCTGGGAACATGATACGCTCACTGAAGATTTAGATCTAAGTTACAGGGCTCAAATGCGTGGATGGAAATTTAAATATTTAGAGGATGTAGAATCTCCGGCTGAATTACCGATAACAATGTCGGCTTTAAAAAGTCAGCAACATAGATGGATGAAAGGTGGAGCTGAATGCTTCATAAAAATGTGGAAAAGTTTAATAACCTTCCCAGGAGTAAAGTTTTCCGACCGTATTCATGGTTTTGCCCATTTGTTTAATTCTTCAGTTTTTGTATTTATTTTAATCTTATCAATTTTAAGTCTTTTTGTTCTACACATTAAAGATTCTTTTTCTGACTTAAACTGGTTTATTCAATTTGGGGCTTTCTTTATTGCCAGCACCCTATTTCTTTCTTTTTATTATTGGCATTCTTGGAGGGATAAAAAAGGGCCATTTTTAAATGATTTATTTCGATTTATAGGTCGTTTTATTCAATTTTTAACGGTCTCAATGGCACTTTCATTGAGCAATGCTGTTGCAGTTATTGAAGGATATTTAGGAATCAAAAGTTCTTTTGTCAGGACACCAAAATTTAATGTCTTAATCAAAACTGAATTTAAAGGAAATAAATACGATAAAAAAAGTCTTTCTCTTATTAATATTTTAGAAGGCTTACTAATGTTAGTTTTTGGATTTACAGCGGTACAAAGGGCTGTTTATGGCGATTTGGGAATGGTTCCTTTTCATCTTATGTTGACTTGTGGATATGGAATTATCTTCTTTTCAACTCTCAAAGAAAATCGCAGTCAAGGATAAAATTACATAGTGATAAATTTTTCGTCTCACTTCCCAAAATCAAAAAAGCCTTTATTACTCCCTTTTTTTTACATTTGTAAAAGGAAATAATAGTTATGACTGAGAGAAAAGGATTTTTACAAATTTACAATACGCTTTCTGGTAAAAAAGAAAAATTTGAGCCACTACACGAAAATTTTGTGGGAATGTATGTTTGTGGGCCTACGCTTTACAGCGAACCTCACATGGGGAATATGCGAACCTTTATTAATTTTGACTTGATATATCGGTATTTATTACACCTAAACTATGAGGTAAAATATGTGCGAAATATTACAGATGCTGGACATATAACAAATAGTGCTGGAGATGAAGTTGATAGTATTGGAAAAGCAGCACGCTTGGAGCAAATGCAACCTCTTGAAATTGTATACAAGTACAATTTAAATTTTTTAGAGCTCCAACGAATTTACAATCTATTAATGCCGAGTATTGAGCCAACTGCTACCGCTCATATTCAAGAGCAAATTGAGATAATCGAACAAATTATATCCAATGGATATGCTTATTTAATAAATGGTTCAGTCTATTTTGACACGAAAAAATACATGCAAGATTTTGACTATGGAATCCTAAGTGGCAGGAAGGTTGATGAATTAGAAAATGAAACTCGGGTCTTAAACGCACAAGAAGAAAAGCGTTTTTTTGCTGATTTTGCCCTTTGGAAAAAAGCTGGAGCAGATGACATGCAAATTTGGCGCTCACCTTGGGGAAATGGAAATCCTGGTTGGCACATAGAATGTACTGCCATGAGCACAAAATACCTTGGAAAACACTTTGATATACATGGTGGCGGAATGGATTTAAAATTCCCGCATCACGAAGATGAAATCGCTCAAAGTTGTAGCTCCCTTGGGTGTAACCCTGCAAAATATTGGATGCATGCAAATATGCTGAATGTTAATGGTCAAAAAATGAGTAAATCTTTAGGGAATTTCTTTCTCCCTATGGAAATAATAGCAGGAGAAACAGCACTCTTTAAAAAAGCATATTCTGCTGATGTTATAAGGTTTTTTATGATGCAAGCACATTATCGTAGTACTTTAGATTTTACTGAAGATGCTTTAAATGCCGCTGAGAAAGGATACGAGAGATTAATGGAAAGCTTGTCGTTATTAGAAAATGTGTCATGCAATGATTCTTCGTCTTTAGAAGTCAAAAAACTCGTAGATAGTTTCTATTCCGCAATGAATGATGACTTCAATGCAC
The DNA here is from genome assembly GCA_009923965.1 of Flavobacteriia bacterium. Classification (GTDB taxonomy): domain Bacteria; phylum Bacteroidota; class Bacteroidia; order Flavobacteriales_D; family Crocinitomicaceae; genus UBA952. The sequence continues at coordinate 5,177 of RFSL01000015.1, forward strand.
CAATTTTAATCGCCAACTTATTTGAGGCGGTGAAGCAAATTAATTTATTGACAGAAGGGAAAATCACCTGTACAATTCAAGACAAAGAAGAATTAAAAAATCAATTAGGTGGATTTATCTTTAATGTTTTAGGTCTAAAAGGAAATAGGACTAATTCAGATGGCAAATTAAATCCTGTTATGGATTTAGTACTTGATTTGCGACAAGAAGCTAGAAGTAAAAAAGATTGGTCTACATCTGATAAAATTCGCGATGGACTCGCTGCGGCAGGAATTGAAGTGAAAGATGGAAATAACGAGACAACTTGGCGTTAAGTAAGTTGCTTTTGAACACCATCCCAAAGTCTTACTCTATAGAGCAAGGCAAGTTTCGCACTCTCTAAAACCTCATCCCATTTTTTAGCATCGTCTTTACACAATTCATCAATCATTTTAAGAGAAATTGGTCCATGGTCACCTCCATCAATTTCAATATGTCTTTCTAGATAATAAAGCAACTTAGAAATATCTTCTTGACCATTCTCTTTCATTTCACGAAGGATTTCAATAAACATATCTGGAATTAAGTCTTCTCTTCCAAAGGTAAATATTGAAGCGATTTTGTGTAATTCTTCTGTTTCTATCATGGAAAAAGTAAAGCGAACAAACTCTTTTGTTTCTTCTTGAATATTTACAAAAGATAAAGCCGAAGTAACAGAGTATCCATCTTCAACAAAAGCAATAAGTTTTTTTATTTCTGTTGTTTTTGCACCAATTTGTTCCATTGCTTCTAGGTACAATTCAAAATGACTCGCAACCTTTCCATTGTCATCCATGTCACTTTCTTCTCCAAGTACAATTTCATTAATAAATCTTCTAGTTGTTGGACTTCCAACAGGCGACCATGGAACCTCAACAGATGTAAGTCCGCGTTGCAATGATTTTAGAAGACTCATAAAATCCCACACAGCAAAAATATGCTGCTCCATAAATCTTTGAAAATCTTCTACGGTTTTAATTTTAGCATACATTTTATGCTGAATAAGTTTTTCGCGCAGAGGTGAAATTTCTTGCTGAATTTTATCGAGAGGATTCATTCTAATTCTTTTTATTTTTAACAAAAATCAAGGATAAAAAGTTTAAAAAAACCTGATAATTTATCATTTTTAGATATGAATTTCTACTACCTTAATTTAATCCCTAATTCTTTCAACTGAAGATCATTTAAAGGAGATGGCGCATCAATCATTGTATCGCGGCCACTGTTATTTTTTGGGAAAGCAATGTAATCTCGAATGGATTCTGAGCCTCCCATTGTAGCAACAAGTCGATCTAACCCAAAAGCTAAGCCACCGTGTGGAGGAGCGCCATATTCAAAAGCATTCATTAAAAATCCGAATTGAGCTTGTGCTTCTTCTTTTGAAAAACCTAACAAATCAAATAGTTGAGATTGTAAAGTCCGATCATGAATTCTAATTGAACCGCCACCTAATTCTACACCATTCATTGCTAAATCGTAGGCATTTGCCCTAACTTTTCCAGGATCTGTTGCAAGTAAATGAAAATCTTCAGCTTTGGGAGAAGTAAAAGGATGATGCATTGCATGGTAGCGCTTGTTTTCCTCATCCCATTCTAATAATGGAAAATCAAGAACCCATAAAGGTTTAAAGATTGTAGCATCTCGTAAGCCTAGTTCCGTTCCCAAATGCAAACGCAATTCACTTAATTGTTTGCGGGTTTTATTGATTTCTCCACAAAGAAGCAAAATTAAATCTCCTACTTGCGCTTGTGCTTTTTCTGCAATAGCCTTCAAGTCATCTTGCGAATAAAATTTATCTACTGAGGACTTAAAAGTTCCATCTGTGTTATATTTAATATAGACTAATCCAGAAGCACCAATTTGAGGGCGCTTAAGCCATTCTGTTAATTCATCTATTTGCTTGCGTGTATATTCAGAACATCCTGAAGCATTTATTCCAAGTACAATTTCTGCACTATCAAACACTACAAATTCTTTCCCTTGTGTTAAAAGTGTTAAATCAATGAATTCCATTCCAAAACGGATATCTGGTTTATCAGAACCATATTTTTCCATTGCTTCTGCATAGGTCATTCTTGGGAACGTATCGACAAGCTCAACGCCCCTTACTGTTCTAAAAAGGTACTTTATCAAGCCTTCGAACATTTCCAAGATATCGTTTTGCTCAACAAAGGCCATCTCACAATCAATTTGTGTAAATTCTGGTTGCCTATCTGCTCTTAAATCCTCGTCACGGAAACATTTTACTATTTGATAATACCTGTCAAAACCAGAAACCATTAATAATTGCTTAAAAGTTTGCGGAGATTGTGGCAAGGCATAAAATTGCCCTTCATTCATCCTGCTTGGAACCACAAAGTCGCGCGCTCCTTCAGGTGTAGACTTAATTAATACAGGGGTTTCAACATCTATAAATTCCTTAGAATCTAAGTATTTTCTTGTTTCCAAAGCTACTTGGTTTCGCAATCGCAATTTTTGTAAAACAGGAGCTCTTCGTAAATCTAAATATCTGTACTGCATTCTTAATTCGTCGCCACCATCAGTTTCATCTTCAATCGTAAAAGGCGGTAATTTTGAGGTATTTAAAATTTTGAGTTCAGTTACAGTAATTTCGACATCTCCAGTTGTGATATTTTTGTTTTTACTGCTTCTTTCGATAACAGTTCCACTTGCTTGAATTACAAATTCTCTCCCTAATTTTCGAGCTTGTTCTCCCAATATAGCATTCGTTTCCATATCAAATGCTAGTTGAGTTAGACCATATCTATCTCGCAAATCCAAAAACGTCATGCCTCCTAAATCTCGTGAACGCTGAACCCATCCCGCTAAGACAACAGTTTTACCAACATCTTCTAATCTTAATTCTCCACAAGTGTGTGAACGATACATACTTTACATTTTAGTTTGCAAAAATAATAAACTATAAGCTTGAGAAATAATTAAAAAGTAAATTAAATCCCGGACTTCTTCTTCTTTTGAGATAAATAAATTCGATAACTTAGTATAGCTGGAAAGCCAAAAATGAGGCAAAATGCAAGTAAATAGCCTTTTGGAAGTAAATAAAAATCTTTTATGCCTTCCATATCTTTAGAATTATATCCAAAACCAATAAAATAGGATAAACTTAAAGGAGCCTCCATTTTTGTTTCAGAAAGCCCGTTTTTCATTATAATTTCTCCATCAAAAAGATTTATTGGAAAAATAAATAATGGAATAGCAATAAAGATAACAGCAAGACAAAAAACAAAAAAGGGTTTTTTAAATAAGGATTGCATCATTCAACAAAATTACGCTAATTCAACAATTTTTGGCAACTTCGCACTAGAAATCAGTAAAATAAATGATGCATAAAATTGCTTATTTGTGTGGAACTAAGGCTTGGGGCGGTTTAGAGATGAATCAAGTTCGAAATGCAGAATGGATGAGGGACCGCGGCCATACAGTTGTTGTTTTTTGCCTTAAAGATTCTCCGGTTTATAATGCGGCCATTTTAAAAAACTTGTCGATTTTAATTATTAAACAACATCGGCATCATTATGATTTCTTTAACGCATTTATGCTACTTAATGCATTAAAAGCATTAAAGATTGAGCATTTATTCTTCCGGGCCACATTTGACATGAGCATCGCAGCAAGTATTCGTTTTTTATCTCGCGGAAGAATAAAAACCCATTATTTCATGGAAATGGCATTTGAAAAAAATAAGCGTCATTTTTTCAGAACATGGCGCTATTCTTTTTTTGATTCTTGGATTTGCCCCTTAGCCTATTTAAAAGAGCAGGTTCTAATTAATTCTAATTTTCCAGAGAAAAAAATACTTGTCATTCCATCAGGAATTGATTTAAAAGAATTTAAACCAACTAACAAGGTTGAAGCAAGAGAAAAGTTGGGACTTCCAAGTGAACGAAAAATTATAGGCTTAATCGGTCGATTTGAATCTAAAAAAGGTCAAATGTTGGCACTTGAAGCAATGAAATATGTAACAACTGATTTTCTTTTATTACTAGTTGGTGAAGAAACACTGGACCAAAAAAGCAACTATTTAAATGAACTCAAGCAATATACTAGAGAGCAAAAATTAGAGGATAAGGTACAATTCTTAAATTTTACTCAATCTCCAGCTGATGTGTTTAATGCGATAGATTGGACCTTAATGGCTTCATATTCTGAAACTTTTGGAATGGTAACTTTGGAATCAATGGCCTGCGGAACAGCAGTTATTGGCAGTAACACAGGCGGCACAAAATCATTATTAAATGAAGGGGGATTAGGCGTATTCTTTGAAACAAAAAATCCGCAAGATTTAGCTGAAAAATTAAATAATGCACTGTCATCTAATCTTAAATTTAGTGAAAAGGAATTAGTAAATTTTGCTAAAGAATTTGATCACAATCTTGTCTGTGAAAAAATAGAGAATATAATTAATTGATCTAGCTTGAAGTTTTGGTTTAAGCCCCGCTTATTTTTTATAAGACTTTCCAAAAAATGAATTAAGCACAATTAATTTGTAAGTTTATGGTCTAAATTTTAATTAAATCCCTCACTATGAAAAACATCCTTTTTTTTCTTGCTGTAATCTTGACTTTTAATTTAAGCGCACAATGGACTTTGCTAACAGATGTAAATACTGAAATTGTTACATCTAACTCTGATGATATAAAAGCTATTGGAACAGCAAGCGGTAAAACTTACATTGTTTTTTGGAAAGTTGTTGGTGCTCCAGTAAATTATGAGTTGCGTCTTCAAGTTATAAATACTGAGGGAATTAAAGAATTAGGCGAAGACGGAATTCTTGTTAGCAATACCTTACCGATGAGTACCTCAACCGCAATTTCCAAAATTTCAATTGACCAAAATGACAATATTTACATTGGCGTTACTGGAACAAATACAGGTGAAGGCTTCGCTTTTAAAATGGATATCAATGGAAATCATTTATGGAATCCAAATGGAATTAATCTAGGAAGTGGTTATGTTGTCACAATTCAGGCTTTATCGAATGGAGAAGCTGTAATCGCCTGGTATGCGAATGGACAAACATTAATGCAGAAGTATACAGCAAATGGTTCACCTATTTGGTCTGCAAATCAACAAGTGTCGAATGGCCTTTCTGGAAATAAAGCGCCTGGAGATTTATTTGAATTGTCAAATAATGAATTTATTTTGATTTTTCATGTCATTACTTCTCAAATATATTCTAATTTATATGCTCAAAAATACGATGCCAGTGGTTCTCCACAATGGGGTACGCCTATTCAATTATCTAATAAAACAACAACTTACAATTCCTCTTACAGTAGCGCGAAAGACAATGATGTAATTTATTATGGTTATAAAGCAAATGGATCTAATCATTTCGATTCTTATTTACAGCGGATTAATTCTGATGGTACGCTTCCTTGGGGAATAAATGGGATGGATTTTGATGTTAATCAAACAGATTATGAGATGGATACAAAAATTGCGTTTGCTCCGGGGTCACAATTTGTTTGGTCTATTTGCAATTACACAAATACAGGGCAAAGCTCTTTTGGTGTTTCCATTCAGAAATTTGACAAATCTTCTGGTGATCGACAATTTACCGACAATGCTCGTGTAATATATCCAATTGGCAGTTCTAAAGTTTTTGCGGGTGATTTACAATTAATCAACGACCAAGCAATTTTTTTAATGAAGAGTGGTATGGATAACGGCGCATCTCCTACTACTTTACATGCTTGTCTTTTAACAGCAAATGGCGAATTTGAGTGGCCAACAGAAACAAAACCTATGGCAACTTTTAGCGCAAGTAAAGGAAGAATTCACTTTACAAAGTCTATAAATGGTATAGTAGTAGCCATCTTCATCGAACAAAAAACACCAGGAAGTTCAAGGATTTATGCTCAAAGTACAGCGACCGATCTTGCGATAAATGACAGTACAGGGACAGATGTAATTAGCGCTTGCAACTCATATACTTGGATAGATGGAATAACCTACACAGCTAATAATACTACTGCAACCTATTTATTAAGCAATTCTAATGGGGGAGATTCTTTGGTTACTTTAAATTTAACAATAAACACACTTGATTTATCTACTAGTAATTTAGGTTCTGTAATTACAGCTAATACATCCATACTTGGAATCCCAATAAGCTACCAATGGTTGAATTGTGCTACTAATTTTTCACCAATAGTTGGCGCTACTAATCAATCATTCACTGCAATAACTAATGGTATTTATGCTGTTCAAATAGCCCAAGGATCTTGCTCAGGTATAAGTGAATGTACAACAATATCAAATGTTTCACTATTTGAAGAAAATAAAAAAGAAGTGCTGATTTTTCCTAACCCAAGCTCTGATATTATTACTATTAGCACTCATTTTAATGAGGCAACAAACTATGAACTTATAGATGCACAAGGACGTATTGTATTGAAGGGTATTTTTAGTGAAGCGAAATCTATTTTGAATCTTGAAGCACTTAACCCAGGAGCTTTTTTCATAAAAATAGAAAGGATTCCTGTTCCATTTATTATTATAAAAAAATAAGAGCTTTGTCTGCTAAAATAAATTAGCGCAATAAATCTAATTTTATTTCAATTTCATAGCGGATTTTATTTTTGAAATTCGTGTATGCCTCTCCTGTAGCTGGCCCGTTAAATCCAGTGTGGATGCTCCAAACATTTCCATCTTTACCAATAAAAATAGATGTTGGAAAACTCATTACTTGATTTAGCATTCCAAAATCAGATGAAGCAAGTTCTTTATTTGCAAGTCCACCATAGACAATAGTGTATGGAATTTTTGAGCGTTTTTTAAAGTCCTTTAGTTTTTTAAGCTGTTTTTTTTGTTCTAAATCAGCCTCATAACAAACACTTATTATTTCTAAACCATAGCGATGTAAATCATTATATAACTCTTTTAAGACTTTTGTTTCATCTAGGCAATTCGGGCACCAAGTCCCCATAATCTGAATAATTACAACTTTATTTTGATAGCTCGCACTTGAAAATAAAAAAGGCTTACCATTCAGTTGTTTTGCATGGTTAAAGACAAAAGGTTGATTTTTGGAAATCAAATAACTTAATGAATCTGGATTCCGCAAACTTGCATTTTCATTTCGTAAAGCAGTCCAGGTTGTTCTGTATTTTGAACCACTGTAAAAAATACCATTAATACTATCTCCCTTAATTTCTCCTGTAAAAACATATGCGTGAGCTCCATCAAAAGATGAAAGCGCAAAGTTTCCCCCACTAATATTTCCTTCTAAAAAACGATAATCTCCAGTTTCTGTTTGAAAAGTCCCACTTATACTATTTCCATTTGATTTAAAAATCCCAAGAGCATTACTTTCATCTTTTTGATCAGGACTAAACTTAACTTCCCATCTTCCATCGATTACAAATGGCTGAGTTATAAAATTAGAAGCTGGAAAAGAAAATCGTGGGTCATTTGAAAAATAAGCGC
>RFSL01000141.1 GCA_009923965.1 Flavobacteriia bacterium
GACGGGAATGGATACTCGAATTGGTTACCCTACAGAGCATCTTGCTAATTCAAATGATATTGAAAATATAGAAAGCCCCATGTTTTCAACTGGCATCGGATTGGTCTTACAAGGATTCAAGAAGCTAGACAACATAAAAGATGTGATGGAGCCGTTAAAGAAAGATGAAGTTTCAAAGCACTCGAATCGAGAGTTAAGGGGCAGTTTCTTTGATAAGCTATTAAACAAAACAAAGGAGTTTTTTACAGATGAAAATTAATTAACTATTAAAAAAAAATAAAGATGGAATTTGATATGCCCAAAATAGATTTTGACTTGCCAAGAGACTATAACTCAATTATAAAAGTTATCGGTGTTGGTGGTGGAGGAAGTAATGCAGTAAATCATATGTTTAATCAAGGCATTATTGGCGTTGATTTTATTGTATGCAATACTGACCGTCAAGCGCTTGACATTTCTCCAGTCCCTTATAAAATTCAATTAGGCCCTCAATTAACAGATGGTCGTGGAGCTGGAATGTTGCCAGAAGTTGGAATGGCAGCAGCAAATGAAAATATTGAGGAAATCCGTGAATTACTTTCAAAAAATACTAAAATGGTTTTTGTAACTGCTGGTATGGGTGGAGGAACAGGAACAGGAGCAGCTCCAGTAATTGCTCAAGTTGCTAAGGATTTAGGTATATTAACTGTTGGCATAGTTACGATTCCATTTAATTTTGAAGGAAGAAAACGAAGACAACAAGCAGAGGAAGGTTTGAATAAAATGCGTGAAAACGTAGATACGCTTTTAGTCATTAATAATGAACGTTTAAGAGAATTTGGTAAAGATATGTCTTTGTCTGCTGCATTTTCGTATGCTGATGATATTTTAACTGTAGCTGCAAAAGGAATTGCTGAGGTAATTTCTGTAACTGGGGTTATAAATGTTGACTTTAATGACGTAAATACTGTGCTTAGAAATAGTGGACATGCAATTATGGGAAGCGCAACTGCTGAAGGTGAAAACCGAGCTATTGAAGCTGTAAAATCTGCACTAACATCTCCTTTGCTAATGGACAATGATATTGATGGTGCACGTTATGTATTATTAAATATTACCTACGGATCAAAAGAAGTGATGATGGATGAAATCACAGAAATTACTGATTATATTCAAGAAGCAGCTGGTGCAACTGCAGATGTAATTTGGGGACATGGTCTTGATGAGTCATTAGGTGAGAAAATAAGTATTACCTTAATTGCAGCTGGTCTAAAAGATATTCCACTAAACGGATTTGAAAAAGCACCAGAGCGAAACGTTGTAGATTTACATGGCGAAAACAACAAAGAAATAAAAAGCCCCTTGAATTCACCTGTTAATTCAGTAGACAATAATAGTAATAATCAACATGAATTTTCAGAAGAACCTTTTTTAAAATCTGAACAAATTATTGATAATACTATTCCAGATGAATCAATTTCAAATAGTTTTGGCGAGAAAAAATCTTTTGATCTTTTTGAATCTGCTGCTGTGGAAATAAACCCTTCTTCTATTTTAGATGTGAAGGATGATACAAATTTTGTTGAAGAAATAACGCTTCGTGAAAATGAAGTTACTTCAAAAACCGAAGAGGAAGAATCTATTCAGCCTGAGTTTTCTTGGGATTTAGGTGCTGTTAGCAATTCTTTTTCTGAGCATGCGAATACATCAAATTCAATGGAGGAAAAAGAAGAAATAGTTCGACATATGCTCGAGGAAGAGGAAGAAGTAAACATGGAACTCGAAGCGGAAGACAAAAGAGTTTCCCCTGAAGAACAACAAAAATTAGCGCAAGAAAGATCTTCTAGAATTATGGAATTTACCTCTAAGTTGAAAAAAGCTGAAGGAATTGCAGAATTTGAAAATGAACCAGCGTATGTTAGAAGAAATATTTCATTAAATGAAAGCCTTCCAAGTTCTGAAGAATCAGTTTCGAGATTTGGACTTTCAGAGGATGAAAATGGAAAATCTGGATTACGTAGTAATAATTTCTTACACGATAACGTAGACTAATGAGCTTTACATCTATAATTAATGAGGCAATTAAAAAAGCGATGCTCGCAAGAGAAAAAGATCGTTTGGATACCTTGAGAGATATAAAATCAAAACTTTTATTAGAAAGCACATCCGGTAATGGAGAAGTTTCTGAGGATATTGCATTAAAAATTTGCATGAAATTATACAAGCAACGTATTGAAACCTATGATTTGTATAGTGCACAAAATAGAGAAGATTTAGCAGCTGTTGAGCTTTCACAAGCTAATATAATCCAAGAATTTTTACCAAAAATGCTCAGTGAAGAAGATATTAAAATTGAGGTAAAAGCAGCTATTTCTCAATCTGGTGCAAGCGGCCCGCAAGATATGGGAAAAGTAATGGGTATTTTGTCAGCAAAATTAGCAGGTAAAGCAGATGGAAAGCTTATTGCTTCACTTGTAAAGGAAGAATTACTAAATCCCTAGTAATAATAGAATTAATATCATTGTAAAAGCATTCTTTTGGATGATTTTTTCAATTTTTTAACATGAGCACGTATTCAATTATTCAAGAACTTATCGAAACCATTAAGGTGTATAATTTAAAAGGATGGTCTCCAGCTACCTCTACAAATTATTCGTTTATTGATGAAAATATGCAAATGTGGATTTCACGCTCTGGAATTGATAAAAGACTAATTTCTGAAAATGATTTTATTCCTATTGATAAAAATGGGCACTTTATTGGAGAAAATCCAGCTATTTATCCTTCAGCTGAAACGCTTATTCATACCTCTATTTACAAACTTTTTCCTGAAACGAAAGTTATATTACACAGTCATAGTGTATATCCTGTCTTGCTTTCGTCAATCAAGAAAAATTATTTAGAATTCGAGGGTATTGAACTTCAAAAAGGTTTTAAAGGTGTGGATTCACATCATACAACTATAAAAATACCGGTTTTTGAAAACAGTCAGGATATGTCCTTTTTTGAGAAGGAACTATTTTCCCATAAATCGAAATTAATTCATTATTGCTTTGTGATTTCTAAGCATGGAACATATGCTTGGGGAAATACTCTTTTTGAAGCAAAGAAACATCTTGAGACCCTAGATTACCTTTGTCAATTTGAATGGTTTATAAATCAAAAATAATGGCATTACTTTCTATTCCTTCAGCGCAAAAACAAATTATTGATTTAGATGAAATCCAATTTTTTTTAAAAAACCATGGTATTTTCTTCGATCAATGGATCTGTGATATTGTTTTTGATGATAATGCCTCTCAAGAGGAAATATTGGCTGCTTATTCAAAAGATTTGGTGCCATTTATGAATAATTCAGGTTATAAGACAGCAGATGTTATATCCATAAATTCAGCTACAGAAAATTACGGTGCGCTTCGCACAAAATTTCTTGCTGAACATACTCATTCTGAAGATGAAATTAGATTTTTTGTTGACGGTAAAGGTTTGTTTTGGTTTAATTTAGAAAATGAACCTGTCTTTAACCTGCTTTGTGAATCGGGTGATTTAATAAGTGTTCCAGCAGGTACAAAACATTGGTTTGATGCTGGAGAATCCAAACCCTTCGTGAAAGCTATCCGTGTTTTCATGGATAAAAGTGGCTGGGTACCGGATTATACTAATTCTGGAATTGAGTTAAA
>RFSL01000142.1 GCA_009923965.1 Flavobacteriia bacterium
TAGAATTTCTGAGAAAAGCCATAAAACGGAAAGATAAAATTCAGCCAATAAGTAGCAGTTTCCAAAATATTTTTGTGGTGAATCAAAAAGTAGTTTTCCTTATTAAGTATAGTTGAGAAATTTCTAACTTTGTGGCTTCAGATGCATTCTTAAATTAGATAATTTATCTCTGCTATTTTTGAATGTTTAATTTAATTTTAAACAACTAATAAAAAAAATAATTTAAATGAAAAAAATTTTTGTCAGCGGTATATCTGGATTTATCGGAACACACATTACCATCGAAGGAATAAAAAGAGGATATCAAATTACCGGAACAACTCGAAATCAACAAAAGGAAGATGAAGTAAAAAGGACCATTGCCAAAGTGCTCGGTGAGGAGGCCTTAAAATCGTTAACTATTTATCATTGTGATTTAAATGATCCTGCTAATTGGCAAGAAGCCATGAAAGGATGCGATGCAATATTACACGTCGCCTCACCTTTTCCATTGGGAATTCCAAAACATGAAGACGATGTAATAATGCCAGCACGTAATGGAGTTAAGTACGTTATGAATGCTGCATTAGCAAATAATATTTCACGCATTGTTCAAACTTCTTCGATCGCTGCCATTATTTACGGTCATGAGAAAGGAAAAATAAATTTCAACGAACGTGATTTTACAAACCTCAGTAGTGGAAACTTAGTTAGTGCCTACGCAAAAAGTAAGACACTTGCAGAGCAAGATATGTGGGTCTATGCAAAAGAAAATCCTGCCTTAAAAATAACAGTGATTAATCCAGGCTTTGTTTTGGGGCCTATTTTGAATAAGGAAATTGGTACGAGTGCAGATATTATCGTAAAGATGATGAAAGGAAAATTTCCAGGCACGCCAAAAATGGGTTTCCCAATAATCGATGTGAGGGATGTCGCTGCGGCTCATTTCAATGTCTTAGAAAACGAGATTTCCATTGGACAACGATACGCCATTGTGAATGAATCATTATGGATGAAAGAAGTTGCTCTTGCAGTTCTGGAGGCTTGTCCTGAATACAAAAATAAATTGAAGGCAAGGGAATTGCCAAATTGGATTGTAAAGATTGCTTCTTTGTTTGATAAAACGATACGTATGGTAAAAGATGAGTTGGGTTTACTTTATGATGTAAGCAATGAAAAAATGAAAAAAGAGTTGAATATTACACCAATTTCATCTAAAGAAGCAATACAAGCTACAGCAAAATCATTAATTGAGCTTAACTTGGTTTAATTGTTTTGTAAGTGGGGCTTTATTCTATTTTAGGTAATAAACGAATAAATCAGTTGTTAATTCAACGTAAATTGCTCTTTTACTATACTCCTTTTTTATTAATTAGCATCTTTAATCTTGCTTTTGCGCAAGTTCCCAAACAATTAAGCAACAAATAGTTATATTCATGGTGGACATAGATAAATTAAGAAGCGGTGAAACAAAGGAGTTTAATAAATTAACCTTCATGTTGTCAGGGAAAGTACTAAATCTAGCCTATCATTTAACAGGAAACAAAGAAGATGCTGAAGACATTACACAAGAAGTTTTTCTTTCAGTATTTAAAGGATTTGCTAATTTTAAAGGAGAGAGTAAAATTTCCACATGGATCTACAGTATAACGGTAAATAAATGCAAAGAAAAAATACGGAGAGAGTTGCGACAAAAGCGAAAAGGGATTCACGTTCAACTTGAAAAAGTGGACTTTTACCTCAGTGCTCAAAATACAGATGAAGGAATTATTCAACATGAAGAAGAAACAAAAATGAGAGATATCTTGCAGCGTATTCCTGAAAACCAACGCATTGCCTTTACGATGTTTGCAATGGATGAATTTAGTTATTTGGAAATTGCTGAAGCCATGAATTTATCGATTTCAGCAGTAGAATCATTGCTTTTTAGAGCACGAGTGAATTTGAAAAAAATAATTAATTTAAATAGTGTTAACTAAAACCATGAACATGAAAAAAACAACTATTAACATTTTTCTTTTGGCTTCTGCCCTATTTTATTCATTTACTAGTTTCAGTCAATGGCAACAAGCTACTGGAACTGCTGGATTAAATATTCAGTCATTGATAACAAATGGCATGTATAATTTTGCAGGTGGATCGACAGGCGCTTACCTTTCAACAGATTACGGAGCAAATTATATTTTATCAAATAATGGAAACGATGCTGTAGGTCCTACACGAGGCTTTGCAAAAAATAACAACTACGTTTATACTTGTACTAGTCAAGGAGTATTCAGAAGTTCAGATAATGGAGCAACATGGATGTCAACAAGTTCAGGTATTTCCAACTTATTAAACCATGGAATACTAAATGTAGGCACAAAATTATTTCTTGTTGGTGTTGGAGGAGTATATAAGTCTGAAGATAATGGTGATAATTGGAGTGCTGCGGGTTTATCAGGAACTGATGTAAGGTCTATTGCCGCAATGCAAGATACTTTATACATAGGAACATTAAATTCAGGGATTTATAAAAGCACTGATTGGGGGGCAAACTGGGTGTCAATCAATAACGGTTTAGGAAGTTCATCCGGTTTTAGAGCTATGGAATGCAAGGGGAACACACTATTTGCAGCAGGTCCGATTGGTACAGGAGTATATCGGTCAACAGATTTTGGCGCTAATTGGGACTTACTTTCAGGTGGGCTACCAACCAGTTCTTATCGGGGTTTTGCAAGCAACGATCAATTAATTGTTGCTGGTTCCTTTGGAAGAGGAGTTTTTTACTCTACAAATAATGGCGATAATTGGACACAAATTAATTCGGGATTGACAGATACAACTATTTTTGATCTCGCGCTTAATGATAATTATCTCATCGCAGCGACAAATACACAAGGTGTTTTTCGTTTTCCATTAATGGCACTTTTTAGCGGAACGGAACAATTAAATTCCAACGAGCCTATAGTACTTTATCCTAATCCAACTAAAAATCAGCTTAATTTCCAGTTGAGTACAAAACAAGAAACTGCTTGTTATGTTATTTACAATTATTTTGGGCAAGAGGTAGGAAATGGATCGCTTAATAATGGAGCTAATTCTATTGATACTTCTCCTTTGAAAGCTGGTGTTTATTATTTAAAAATAGGAGATGAAATAAGCCAAAAACATAAATTTATTATTCAATAACATGAAAGAATTAGAAGATTTCAAATTTTCTTCAAGAATTGAAGTATCAGATGAATTAGCAAATAAATTAGCGCTAATTCCTAATCAGTCGCGCGCTCCAATTATACAATTTTATTATGCCGCAGCTGCCATTGTATTGCTAATTTCAATTAATGTATTTGCTGTTTTGTACTCAAATCAAACGAAGAAAATTAACATAGAAAACACAGAATATTTCGAAGAATGGACTTAAAAAAATAAATAAAATGAAAAGATACAAGGTAATAATTTGGATTTTAGTAATCATTAATATTGGTTTAATTTCGTTTATGTTTCTTCAACATAGGACACACCAACGACCAAGAATTGTAAAGATTCTAACTATTGATGACACCCGAGCAAGTGAAATAAATCGTATGGAAATAATTCATTTTAAGGAAAAGAAAAAATTAATCGATAAATCAAAAAAACTTCGTGCAAAACTTCTCTTTTCTTTTGAAAATGAA
>RFSL01000143.1 GCA_009923965.1 Flavobacteriia bacterium
CTGTTTTTAAGGAAATTAGTAGCAGGAGGAAGTGCGCATTCATTTGGAATTTATGTTGCCCGAATGGCTGGAATGCCAAATTCTGTAATTGCGCGCGCAGAACACGTATTAAAAGATTTAGAAAATTCCCATTCTTCTGTTGGTGGTAAAGCAAAAAAAATAGACGCAAAAAGTTCAAAAGATGATAATATGCAACTTAGCTTTTTCCAACTAAATGATCCAGTTCTAGAACAAATTCACGAGGAATTAATCAATATCGACATCAATATCCTTACGCCAGTTGAAGCATTAATGAAGTTAAATGATATTAAAAAAATCATAGGAGGATAATGGCAAGAGCATTCGTTTATAGTAAGTTTTTGCTGCCCCTTTTCTTAGGTCTCGTTCTTGTAGCTTGTAAAATAGAGGAGGCAAAACCTGAAATAAGTAAAAAATTAGTGCTTGCTTCTGATTTCTTAGAGGCAAAAGACACAGTGCTTTTTAAGCGTTTTTCAAAAAAAACGGGTATTCGACTTAAAATCTTAAACTTAAATGCAAGTCAAATCGCTCAAAAACTGAAAAAGGAAGGCTATAACAGCTCCATTGATTTAGTTTTTGTGAAGTCCTTAAATTCCGTAAAAATATTAGCTAAGACTAAATTTCAGAAGCTAGATGCTAATTTTCTAAGGGAGAAAACTCCTTCTTTAAAAGCATTTAAGAATGCCACTTGGTTGGTTGCTGGACTTGACCCCTTTGTTTTTTCATATATTCCAGATAGCACTAAAACAGCAAAAAATTACAGTGATCTTTCAACTAATTTCACTTGGGCAAGCCCACAAAGTAGTGATGAGTTTTCAGTTTTACTTGCTCATAGGGGAAGTTATTCAAAGAAAGATGCTAAATGGAAAAAAGGATTTATTCAAAATAATGTTGCTTTTAATTCAGAAAATGACAGCGTTAAAAACAGGCAATTTTTAGTTATAAAACATAGTTTTTTCATAAAAAATAAGTCGCTATCACAAAATAAAAAAAGAGTTCTTTTTTTTCCAAAAGAGAAAAAAACTGCTTGCTATGCTGACAGGTGGTGTTTTGCTGTTGTTGATCAAGCAAAGAATTACGAAAGCGCTAAGACTTTTTTAATGTATTATTCAAAATTATCTTTGAGTAAAAACTTTAAAAAGCAACATGGTGTCTTCCCCAAAATAGATAAGCTCAAAAACCCTAAAATCTTTAACATAAAAGAAGAGGTTTTACTAAAAAACATGAGTTTTTAAGTCATGGGATGTTCTAATCACAAAATAAACTCTTCTTTTTTATATCTTTACAGGCAATGACATTTTCAGGAAAAACACCTTTTATTATTGGAATTTGTGGAGGTAGCGGAGCAGGAAAAACCACTTTATTGCGCAGATTATCCGACATTTTTGGCGAGGTAAGACCTTCTATATTCTCTATGGATAATTATTATTTTCCAAAATCCATGCAAGAACTTGACAGCAATGGAATCGTGAATTTTGATTTACCAACTGCCATTGACGAAGAGCGGTTAACTGCAGATTTAAAAAGTTTAATGCAAGGAAAAGCAATTGAAGTCAAAGAATATTTCTTTAATTCGCCGCCAGACAAAAACGTATTGATTACCATACAACCAAGCGCTTTTATTATTGTTGAGGGCTTGTTTCTATTTCATTATAAAGAAGTTTTTAAATCGCTGGATTATAGCATTTTTGTAGATGTGGATCATGCAACGCAGTTAGACCGAAGAATCTACCGAGACCAAGAAACACGTGGTTATTCTCGAGAAGATATTCTTTACCAATGGGAAAATCATGTTTTACCTTGCTACGCCAATTTTATTGAGCCGTATAAGAATACTTCAGATTTTATTTTTCGGAACGACCAACATGCAGATGAAGATTTTAAGATCTTAAGTGACAAATTAGCGACTGTTAAATCAGTGTTTAGCAGCTAGAGAATTTCTAAAAAGCCGCATTTTGAGGTGTTCTAGGGAAAGGAATTACATCGCGGATATTTGTCATTCCAGTTACAAACATGATCATTCTCTCAAATCCTAAACCAAATCCAGCATGAGGTGCTGTCCCAAATTTTCGCGTTTCCATATACCAAGATAATTCCTCAGGGTCAATTCCAAATTCTACACATTTCTGATGTAGCATCTCATAGCGTTCTTCACGTTGCGAGCCACCCACAATTTCTCCGATTCCAGGAAACAAAACATCCATTGCTGCAACCGTTTTTCCATCATCATTCATGCGCATGTAAAAAGCTTTTATTTTTGCTGGATAGTCGGTTAAAATCACAGGACATTTAAATTCTTTCTCCACTAAATAACGTTCGTGCTCACTTTGTAAGTCAATTCCCCATTCTACAGGATAGTTGAATTTTTTCTTTTTGTAGTGATTTGAATTCAATAGTACTTCAATGGCTTCAGTATAAGTTAAGCGCTTAAATGGATTTTCGATTACGAATTTCATTCTTTCAATTAGCGACATTTCCGCGCGTTCTTGCTGTGGTTTTTGTTGTTGATCTTGCGCATCTCGCTCACTTAAAAACGTCAAATCTTCTTTGCAGTTTTCCATTACATAGCTACAAAGATATTTCAAGAAGGCCTCTGTTAAATCCATGTTGTCTTGCAAATCATTAAAGGCAACTTCCGGTTCAATCATCCAAAATTCTGCTAAATGCCTAGAAGTGTTAGAATTTTCTGCGCGAAATGTAGGTCCAAAAGTATACACTTGCCCCAAAGCCAGAGCCGCTAATTCTGCTTCCAATTGTCCTGAGACCGTTAAGTTGACTTGCTTTCCAAAAAAATCTTCCTTGTAATTTATTGTTCCATCCTCATTCAATGGAGGATTTTTTGGGTCGAGTGTAGAAACATGGAACATTTCTCCAGCTCCTTCCGCATCAGATCCTGTTATGATTGGCGTGTGGAGGTTGAAAAAACCTCTGTCGTTAAAAAATTTATGAATTGCAAAGGAAACAGCATGTCTAATTCTAAATACTGCACCAAAAGTATTGGTTCTAAAACGCAAATGTGCCTGCTCACGCAAAAACTCTAAACTGTGCCGCTTTGGCTGCATTACTGTTTTTTGAATATCATCTGGATGCGCGTCGCCAATAAGTTCAATGCTTGTAACTTGTAATTCTACTGCTTGTCCTGCGCCATGTGAAGCGATTAAAGTTCCACTCAATGAAACACAAGCTGCTGTTGTAATCCGCTTGAGAAGGGCATCGTCAAATTTTTCAAAATCAACAACTGCTTGTAAAGAAGCAAGGCAAGAACCATCATTAATTTGAACGAAACGATTGCTTCTAAATGCCCGCACCCAACCTTTGACTGTTATCTCACTTCCTAATTGAATTCCGGCAGAATTTTCAAGTAAACTCTTTATTTTTAATCGTTCCATGGTGCAAATTTATGTTTTTATAGGAAATAATCTGCAAGAAAGAGAAGGGATTTAATATGTTTATTTTTTAGGACTTACAAAATTGAGAATACTTCTTTACAACCTGAGTTCGATAGTAAAATCGGAATTCAGATTGTCATAAAAATCTGTTAGTCAAGGAGTTTACTTGAAGATTTAGCGGGCTAAATCAAGAGGAAAC
>RFSL01000144.1 GCA_009923965.1 Flavobacteriia bacterium
TTTTTCAAACCATACTTTCTTCGTATTGCTTACCATGTTGTATTGAAAAATTGTGGAAGGAGTTGTCATTGAGTTGTAAGAGTAGAAAATCTCATCGCTCGTATAATCGTCATTTAATCCTAAATTTAAAGAATATGTCTCTTCATCAATAGATATATAAGAGTCTACTCCACTTGATAAATTCCGTAATTTAATTTTTCTGAGACCATTGTTGCGTTCATCAAGGACAAGGAAATTCTTAAATGTAGAAATCCCCTCAATTAAAGTTTCAGGATTCACTGGAATTAAAACTTGACACTGCTCTAGATTTCTGGGAAAAGATTTTGCAAATATAACTTTTCTATTTGGAGCATCCTGATTTGAAAGAATGTAAAATCCATTTAGATGGTGAGCCACTTGATACAAATGATCTTTGCGCCTTGGAAGAAATACCATTAGCGGTTCTTTTGTATTATTTGCATCAAGGAACCATGTTTCTGAACTTGTAGAACTATAGGAACTAATAAAAATATATTTATCTGTTATTGTTTTTTCCAATCCAACAGAAAATTTCTCGTCATCCTCTTGGTAAATCAAAACATCTGCTTTACTATCAGTCCCTAAAACATGCATGAACACTTGATATTCTCGAAGAGTCTGAGGGTCTTTTTTGATATAATAAACTGTTTTATTGTCATTTGCCCAAACTACACCGCCACTTGTTTCTTCAATTTTATCAGCTAAATAGTTGCCAGATTTATTTTCTCGAAAAGTAATTGCATACTTTCTACGACCTATAAAATCCTCACTCACTGCAAGTAGTTCGTTATTTGGAGAAGGCGACCAATCTGCTAAATCATAATAATCTGCATCTTTTGCTCTTTCGTTTTCATCAAAGAAAACAAGCTCCTTATTTTTTTCCAATAAGATTATTTGCTGGTAATCTTTGCCATCCGTATTTTTCATTTGGTATTTTTTACCATTTAAAATAAAGGGTGCAGAAACTTCATTTGGATTAATGCGCTTGTCAAATTCTGTCATTAAAGAATTTATTAATGGCTGCAAGGGTTTAAAATAGTCGCTGGCATATTCATTTTCCTGCTTTAAATTTTCTAAAACAGCTTTGCTATCACGTTCATTCATCCAATAATAATCATCAGAACGATTGTGTCCATGAATTGATAAAATTTTTGAATTTTTTGGTGCAATGAATTTCGGTGCTTGAGCGAACATATAAAGTGGGATAAATGTTATGAGAATTAATTGAAGCTTATACATAAATAGAGTTTGCCTACAAAAGTAAACAATATCTTAATCGAATGTCTTAACTTTGTAGCGTGAAGAAAATTTATAAATACCTTCTTAATACTTTACCTCGCCCACTTCTAATTCGCTTAAGTTATATTTTTAAAACTTTTGCACCTATACTTTACCGAGGAAACAATGTTGAATGTCCAGTTTGCGAAAAGAAATTTTCTAAGTTCTTATCCTACGGTTCAAATGTAGCACACCGAGAAAATGTTTTATGTCCTTACGATTTAACGCTAGAAAGACACCGTTTGATGTACTTATATCTAAAACAAGAAAGTAATTTTTTTACCGCCGAGAATCTTAGTGTTTTACACATGGCACCTGAGCAGTGTTTTATCGATAGGTTTAAGAAACAAAAGAATCTCACTTATTTAACTGCAGATATTGAGTCTCCAATAGCAGATCTTCATTTTGATTTACATGAAATTCCACTTGAAGACAATCGCTTTGATGTTGTTTTCTGCAATCATGTAATGGAACACGTAGAAAATCCACTTCAATGCATGAAAGAACTTTATCGTGTTATGAAAAAAGGAGGATGGGCTCTAATGCAGGTCCCTCAAGACTTTAATATAGACCTTACGTACGAAGATGCCAGTATTACAAGTCCTAAAGAACGCGAAAAACATTTCTGGCAGAAAGACCATTTGCGCCTATTTGGTAAAGATTATCCACAATGGTTAGAAAAAGCTGGATTTACAGTCGATGAATTTGATTTAAACAAGCATTTTGACAAAAATGAAATTAATCGCTTTCGCCTGCTTCAAGGAGAAATTTTGTACATTGCTAAAAAATAACTAATGAAACACTACATTCTTATATTGCTAACTTATTTTTTTACTTCTGGTTTCTCACAAAAAAACCTATTTGTTACTATCGACCCTCAATTTAATGGTGTGGATTTGCAAATGAATACGCAATATACTGCTGCAGATGGAAAAGCGCTAAAATTAGATCACTTTGATTATTACATTTCAAATATAATTATTACACACGATGGTGGACAAACAACCACTGTTGAAACTCCAGTATTTCTTGTTGAGCCGCAAAATCATGTGCTATATTTAGGATCTAGAAATTGGAACGACATTGAAAAAATGAACTTTTTAGTTGGAGTTCCAAAACCTATGAATACGCAAAATGGTTCTGAAGCAGCAGATATTTCTACTTATCCAGAAACTAATCCCTTAAGTTTTCAGTCTCCCTCAATGTATTGGGGATGGCAAGCAGGATATATGCACATGATAATTGGAGGAAATTCCGATGGGAATAATGATGGGAATCCTGAATCCTATTTTGAAATTCATAGTTTAGGAAATAACAACCAGAAGGAAGTTGAGATGAACATTATAGAAACTAATACTTCTTCAGAACAAATAGATCTTAATGTCATTTGTAATGTAAACCGATGGGTAGAAAGTATTCCCTTGAGTACTATTGGAGTTCTTCATGGAGAAAATGGATTTAATGAAACTATTTTACAAAACGTGCTTTCTAAGACTGTATTTACACAAAGTGCCACTGCAACTATTCAAGATATAAATCCCCTAGTTTTTAATTGCTTCGGAAAGAAAAATGGCCTAGATATAAATTGGGCTAATTTAGAAAATGGGAAATCCATTAAATTAATAGATCAAACTGGTAAAGTTCAAAAAAGTGCAGAAAAGGAAACAGCATCTGGTTCACTGTCTTGGGATAACTTAAGTTCGGGATTTTATTTTGTAGAACTTTTGAATACAACCAATCAAATTGTTGTATCTAAAAAAGTAATGGTCTACTAATTTTCCATTTTTTTTATGAAATCGACTGTTGCACTTTTATGTATATTTTTAGTAAGTGGCTTCATTCTCATTCGATGTCATGTCGTAAAAACAATTGATCCAAACTTAGTAATTGTGGTGCCTACGCCTTCTGATAATTTACAGTCGGATGCAAAAATAGCTTTGGGTAGAAGTTTATTTTTTGACAAGCGCTTGTCCTTAGATGGAACTATTTCATGTGCAACATGCCACGATCCCAAAAAAGGTTTTAATGATCAATTACGGAAAAGTATCGGCATAAATGGGCAGGAAACTGAACGAAATGCTTCAAGTATTCTAAATGCAGGATTTTTAAAAACTGCAATGTTTGATGCCCATTTAGCAACATTGGAAATGCAAGTAATTGTTCCCCTTCAAGAAAAAACAGAAATGGGACACAATATGAAGGAACTTATTCCTCAACTTAGAAAAATAAAGGAATACCAAGA
>RFSL01000145.1 GCA_009923965.1 Flavobacteriia bacterium
TTTTAAATAATCCATCATAAAATAGTGCATTATGATATTAAAGAAAACAATATTATTTATGATGATGTTCAACATTTACCTATCATTATAGATTTTGGATTATCTTTTCGAATTGATTTATTAAAAACAGTAACATACGACATTGGATTTAAATCTTCTTCAGAAACAACAACTCCCGATAATTGAAGCATTTTACTCGTGTCTATATCAAATCTTTGCGCAATAAAAGAAAATGAATTTAACAGAAGAAAAAGAAATAAAAGTTTTTTCATGCTTTATAAAACTACCACAAGGTTACTAAATTAATTCAAGAGGTTTTTGAAATAACGAATAATTAACATTTTTATGCGTTTCTATTCACCTATTTATAGGAATTTATGCTTATTTTTGCATGAATTTATTATTATGAGTTCTACACATCAATCGGATTTAAAATTAATTACAGAAGGCCTAACATATGATGATGTTTTGCTTTTACCTGCATATTCTGAAGTTCTACCGCGTGATGTTCAATTAAAAAGCAAATTCTCTCGAAATATTGATGTTAATACACCAATTTGTTCCTCAGCAATGGATACAGTTACGGAATTTGAGTTGGCTATTGCTATTGCTCAACAAGGAGGCATTGGTGTAATTCACAAAAACATGACCATTGAGTCTCAAGCTCAAAATGTTCGAAAAGTAAAACGATCAGAAAGCGGAATGATTTTGGATCCAATAACAATTTCTGAAAAAGCAATTGTAAACGATGCTTTATCCCTAATGCGAGAGCATGGAATTGGAGGTATTTTAGTTGTCGATTCAAAGCGCATTCTTAAAGGAATAGTTACAAATCGAGATTTAAGATTTGAAAAGAATTTAGAGCGCCCAATTTCTGAAGTAATGACTTCCGAAAATCTTATTACAACATCTGCAGGAACAACTTCAGCAAGTGCTGAGGAAATCCTTCAAGCATCAAGAATTGAAAAATTACCTGTCGTTGATTCCAACAATCGATTAATTGGCTTAATAACCTACCGCGATATTATTAAAGTTAAAGAACATCCACTTTCATGCAAGGATTCTCTAGGAAGATTGAGAGTTGCAGCAGCAGTTGGTGTTACATCAGATACTCTCGATCGCGTAAAAGCATTAGTAGAAGCGGGTGTTGACGCTGTAGTAATAGATACAGCTCACGGTCATACAAAAGGAGTTGCCGAAAAATTAAAAGAAGTCAAAGCGCTTTATCCTAACTTAGATGTTGTTGTAGGAAACATTGCTACTGCAGAAGCAGCTAAATTTTTAGTAGCAGCCGGAGCAGATGCCGTTAAAGTGGGTATTGGTCCTGGTTCAATTTGTACAACGCGAGTTATTGCAGGTGTTGGCGTACCACAATTAACAGCAATAAATGACGTAGCAAAAGCAATTGAAGGATCTGGTGTGCCAGTTATCGCTGATGGAGGTGTTCGTTATACAGGAGATGTTGTAAAAGCAATTGCAGCAGGAGCAGATTCTGTTATGCTAGGATCTATGTTTGCTGGAGTTACAGAATCTCCAGGGGAAACAATTATCTTTGAAGGTAGAAAATTTAAAGCATACAGGGGCATGGGTTCTATTGAAGCGATGCAAAAAGGCTCTAAAGACCGTTATTTTCAGGATGCCGAGGACGATGTAAAAAAATTAGTGCCCGAAGGAATTTCTGGACGTGTTCCATTTAAGGGGAATTTAGAAGAAGTTATGTTTCAAATTATTGGAGGTCTGAGGGCAGGAATGGGTTATTGCGGTGCGGCCACAATTGAAAGATTACACGGTGCACAATTTATGCGTATTACTTCTGCTGGAGTCAAAGAATCACACCCTCACGATGTAACAATTACTAGGGAAGCTCCAAATTATAGTATTAAATAAACTCAATAAACAAAATTAACTAAAGTAATGAAAAAAGTATTTTATAGTATTTGTATTTTATCAATTTCACAGTTTGGATTTAGTCAAAAAGAACCAGTTGTAATGGATATAAATGGTGAAAAAGTAACAAAAAGTGAATTTCTACAGATTTACCTTAAGAATAACAATGATCCTAAATATGATAAAACATCATTGGATGATTATTTAGAATTATTTAAAAAATTTAAATTAAAAGTCGCAGAGGCAGAAGCGCTAGGTTATGACACTATTCCAAAATTAAAGAAAGAATTAGAGGGGTATAGAAAGCAATTAGCAAACCCCTATTTAATTGATTCTGCTTCTAATAATTCACTTGTTTTAGAGGCTTATGAGCGCTTTAAAACTGAAGTTCGAGCATCTCACATCCTTATACGACTTGATCCCAATGCACTTCCAAAAGATACTTTAGATGCTTACAACAGAATAGTGGCTCTTAAAAAGCGCATTGAAAAAGGTGAGGATTTCTCATCAGTCGCCAAAATGAAAAATGGCTCTGAAGACCCATCAGCAGTTAATAATGGTGGTGATTTAGGATATTTTACAGCCTTTCAAATGGTTTATAGTTTTGAAGAGATGGCGTATACAACACCAATTGGTTCAATTTCCGATCCGTTTAGAACGCGATTTGGCTACCATATTTTAAAGGTTACAGACAAGCGTCCTTCAAGAGGCACAATTAAAGTTGCTCATATTATGGTTGCAGCTGGAAAAGATATTGCAAAAGAAACAACTGAAGCAGCAGAAAAAAAATGGGAGGATTTGGTAACTCTTCATTCAGATGACGCGAATTCAGTTAAGAAAGCTGGAGAATTACCTGCATTTGGTTCAGGAACAACGCAAAGAATGGTTCCAGCTTTTGAAGAAGCAGCATTTTTATTGAAAAAAGATGGTGATTATAGTAGGCCCGTCAAAACTGATTATGGCTTCCATATAATCAAGCGCCTTGAACTAAAAGATGTTCAATCTTTTGAAACAGTTAAAAAGGAATTACAAGCTAAAGTAAACAAAGATGAGCGATCAAAGAAAACGCAAGATTCTTTTGTTTTGAAATTAAAGAAATCATACAATTATACGTTTAGTGGCAACCAAAACTTAAAATGGTTTATCCAAAATATAGATTCTACTTATTATTTAGGAAAATGGAGTACTACGAAACTGAAAACAAATATGGTGCTTTTTAAAATAGGTGGTAAAAGCTATAAGCAAAAAGATTTCGTAAATTATCTGCAGTTAAATTTCAAAGGACTCAGAAGAGAAGATGCTAGTAAGCTAATTGCTAATCAATATAAGAATTTTGAAAAAGCATCAATCTTAGAATTTGAAGAATCTAAGTTGTCTGATAAATACCCAGAGTACAAAGCATTGGTTAAAGAATACCACGATGGAATAATTTTATATGAAATCATGTCAGATAAAGTTTGGAATAAAGCTGTAAAAGATACTACAGGATTAAAAAAGTATTTCGAGCCAAACCGTTCAAAATATACTTGGTCTGATAGAATTGATGCTACTATTTACGAATGTCTGAATAAAGAAATTGCTGAATCAGTAAATAAAATGATTAAAAATGATACGATTAA
>RFSL01000146.1 GCA_009923965.1 Flavobacteriia bacterium
TATAGAAATGAAATACGAAGACCCATTTGTTATCTCAAAGAGAAGTAAAAGGGGTTTGTTGGTATTAATTTTAGCTTCCTTAGGTCTTATTTTCTTTCCTCGTGTTTACATGTTTTTTCAAAAGGAAGAAGCTTTCGTTATTAATTCTGAACAAATTGCTGAATTCGAAAGAACACACCGGAAGTTTGAGAAAAGAAACTATTCCAATTATTATTCAAAAAAGAAAAAATACAAGGCTCCAGATTCAAAATTTAACCCAAATACCTACACGCTTTCTGATTGGATTAACCTCGGCTTAAGTGCAAAGCAAAGTGTAGTTGTTTTAAAATTTACCTCGCGCGGCATTTATACTGAGGAGGATTTGAAACGTATTTTTGTAATTCCAGATGTCTTGTTTGAGCTTATTCGCGATTCTGTTATTTATCCAGAGCGATTTCAAAATACTCCAAATCAAGAATCATTTAAAAAACAAGCAAAACAAATAACCTTAATAAATCTAAATACTGCGGACACCACTGAATTTATGAAAATTTATGGGATCGGTGCATTTTATGCTAAACAGATTATCCGCTACCGTGAAAAACTGGGTGGGTTTTTTAAAAAAGAACAGCTTTTTGAAGTTTGGAAAATGACGCCTGAAACCTATGAAAAAATAAAAGACCACGTTTTTATAAGTGAAAAAGATGTAAAAAGAATAAACATTAATTCAGTTACAATTGAAGAATTGAATGCACATCCTTATTTAAAATGGAATCAAGCTAATTCTATTGTTAAAATGCGCATGCAACGAAATGGATTTAAAAATATCGAGGAACTAAAAGAATCTGTATTAATTGATTCAGAAACGTATGAAAAACTTTTTCCTTATTTATCTTTGCACTAATTATGACATTACAAGAACGCTTAAAGGAAACAATTCGCGACGTTAAAGATTTCCCAAAGCCTGGGATATTATTTAAAGATATTTCAACTATTATGTTAGATGCAAGTCTATCTAATGATATTTTAGATCATTTAGTTGAGATGTATCAGCATTCAGAAATAGATGCAATAGCAGGAATAGAAAGCAGGGGCTTTTTATTTGCTTATCCTTTGGCGATGCGCTTGGGCGTTCCATTTATCTTAATTAGAAAACAAGGAAAACTTCCCTACAAAAAAATTAGTCATTCGTACGACTTAGAATATGGCTCAGCTGTTATTGAAATTCATAGTGATGCCGTTAAAAGTGGACAAAAAGTATTGATTCATGATGATTTACTTGCTACTGGAGGTTCTGCAGATGCAGCAGCTGAATTAATTCATAAATGTGGTGGAAGTGTTTATGGATTTAATTTTATCGTCGAGCTTAGCTTTTTAAATGGCAAGCAAAAGCTTATGAATCATTCGTCTAACATTGATAATTTAATTACTTTTTAATCAGATTAAATGAATTTTGACCTAAACGAAAATCAATTAATGATTACTCAAATGGTGCGAGATTTTGCACTTAAGGAAATTCGCCCGAATATGAAAAAATGGGATGACGAAGAGTATTTTCCTGTTGAAACCATGAAGAAATTGGGCGAACTTGGTTTGCTTGGTATTTTTATTCCAGAAAAATATGGAGGCTCCGGATTTTCCTATTTTGAATATGCAACTGCACTCATTGAATTAGGGAAAGTTTGTGGAGGGATAGGTTTAAGTGTTGCAGCACATAATTCACTTTGTGTTGGCCATATTTATTACCATGGTTCTGAGGAACAAAAATTAAAATACCTGCCTAAATTGGTAAGTGGCGATTGGATTGGAGCATGGGGCTTGACTGAATCAAATACCGGCTCAGATGCCATGAGAATGAAAACTACGGCTGTAAAAGATGGAACTGATTGGATTCTCAATGGAACAAAAAACTGGATTACGCATGGCCTGTCTGGAGATGTATTAGTTGTTTTAGTAAGAACAGGAGAATTACTTGATAGCAATGGCATAACTGCCTTTATAGTTGAAAAGGGAACACCAGGTTTCTCAGCTGTAAAAATCAAAGATAAATTGGGTGTTCGTGCTAGCGAAACTGCAGAATTAATTTTTGACAATGTTCGCATTCCTGAAGAAAATGTAATTGGCGAAGTGGGAATGGGATTCAAGCAAGCAATGCAAGTTCTTGACGGCGGCCGTATTTCTATTGCTTCTTTAAGCTGTGGAATTGCTCGTGGTGCTTACGAGGCGTCTTTGCAGTATTCAAAAGAAAGAGAGCAATTTGGACAAGCAATTGGACAATTTCAAGCAATTGGGTTTAAACTTGCTGACATGGCTACAGAAGTTAGAGCAGCTGAATTATTAACTTTTCAGGCGGCATTTCGGAAAAATAAAAATTTACCATTGAGCAAAGAAGGTGCATTTGCAAAGTACTATGCATCTGAAGTTGCTGTGAAATCCGGCAATGAAGCAGTACAAATAATGGGCGCATATGGCTATACAAAAGAATATCCTGCAGAGAAGTTTTTACGCGACGCAAAACTTATGACAATCGGTGAAGGAACCTCAGAAATTCAAAAAATTGTTATTTCACGAGAAATTTTAAAATAAGAATTGTATTTAATTTAAAATAGTAGTATATTTGCCACCCTAAGTAAAAATTAAAAGTTTATAAAGTATGTTGATTATTCCGATTAAAGAAGGCGAAAATATTGATAGAGCACTAAAGAAGTACAAGAAGAAGTACGAAAAAACAAATGTCATGAAGGAATTGAGAAAGCGTAAGGAATTTGAAAAGCCTTCAATCTCTCGCCGTCAACAAGTAATTCGTGCTGCTTACAAACAAAGAATGCAGTCTGCTGAAATGTAACATTTCAGGTTATATAACGTTATAAAGGAGCTTAGGCTCCTTTTTTTATGTATCAACTTTTTCTAGATTATATCACCTTCGAAAAACGTTATTCCAATCACACAGTGATTGCCTACGAAAACGACCTAAAACAATTTGCCGTATTCTCAGACATTACTTCCTTAAATCAATTTGAAAGTCTTACATCTTCAGGAATTCGATCTTGGATTGTTGCTCAAATTGATGATGGGCTAACAAATAAGTCTGTGAATCGAAAGATTGCTACTCTGCGTACATTTTTTAAATGGCTGAGAAAAGAAGGTCGAATTCAACTCAATCCTATGCAAAAAATTCGCGGGCCAAAAAGTGAAAAACGCTTGCCTGTTTTTGCAAAAGAATCAGAATTAGAACCGAGTAAATTAAGTCCTTTATTTGAGAAAGATTTTGAAGGACTTAGAAATGAATTGATGTTTGAAGTTTTTTACCAAACTGGAATTCGTTTAAATGAATTAATTGAACTAAAAGAACAGGATGTAACGGATCAGACCATAAAAGTTTTAGGAAAGCGCAACAAAGAACGAATTATCCCAATTGCTGCAGAATTGAGTAAAAAAATCACCGCTTATCGTTTGGAGAAAAAAAAATGTATCGGTGAGACAAAAACTTTATTTGTTC
>RFSL01000147.1 GCA_009923965.1 Flavobacteriia bacterium
CACTCTACAAATCTCAATGTCGCTGAAATGGTTTCTTTTAGAAATGAGATTACACCTACCAAATTAGCAGAATTCCTGCTGCAAACCTTTCGTGAATTTGAACAAGAAACAAAACGCTTAAATCGGGAAATGATTGCTCATTCCTTACAATTAATTGATAAAACAAAGCAAGATTTTAATGGCCAAGTTCGTGTTTTTAAGCACGCATCTCTCCGTTTTACTGATTCACTTAAAAATGAACTAAACCAACAAATCATAGAGCTTAAAAATACTACACGTTATTTTTTAAAAAATGAAAATGATGCTGTGCTATCTCTGAAAAATGATTTCCGTATTGTTACAAAAGAAATTATCACAGCTGAAAGAAATACCTTGTCGCTAATTAGTAAGCCAATAAAAGGCTCCCTTTCACACTTTTTTGAACGGAAAGAATCAGATTTAGAACAATTGGAGAAAACTGTTAACATTCTCAATCCTAGCAATGTTTTACAAAGAGGTTATAGCTTGACTTTATTAAATGGAAAAATACTATCTGCTAAAAACAAACCAAAAAAAGGGGATTTGATTGAAAGTAAAACAAATTCTTTGACACTTTTTTCCCGTGTTGAAAAAACGAGTGAAAATACTTAATGGGTTTTTGTCATTGACTCAGGGACACAAATTATAAAATCTGCTTTTCCCAAATTTTCTGCATCCAACTTATTGATATTTTTTTGACTTACAGTGGAGATTGTTGAAGCCTTTACCGCTGGTTTTTCTTGTTGAATGTACCAAAGTATTCCCTGGTAGTAATCAGAATGAAAAGCACCATTAAAATGCAAAACAACTTTATTATTTTTCATTTCTTTCATGATAAATTTCGCCATGGTTGCATCCTTAAATGCTTGCGCTTCAACCATTCCTTTTCCTTTACTTGGAAACATTTCTCGAACAGCAATGTATTGAGAAAGTGTAGTGTCTAGTTTGAAATAGTTATCTGCCATTTGAGAACGAATCAAGGGTGAAAGTGTATCAAGTGCAACTCGTCCCTTTTTAAATAAAAGAGAAGCATATTTCCGCTCAACATTTGAAGCAATACACGTCAATTTTTTATCCTTCGCAAAATCTAACAAAGGTTTATAATCTGTTGTATAATTTTCCCATAAACGACAAGAATCCTTAAACTGTTTTTCGTTTAATTCTCCTGATAAATAGCGATCTACAACACCTTGCTGATCTTGTTCAAACATTTCAAATCCTAAAACTAGATTTGTTTGATGTACATCATAAAGTGACAGCATTAATTCATATTGTAGCCAATGAGTAATTGGATTATCATGAAATTCTCCGAATAGCACGAGCTCTTTTTTTGAGGAAGATTCTTGCATTTTTTTATAGGAAATACTTTTTCCTTTGGCTGTGTAAATTTTAAAAGCTTGCTCATTTTGAGCTGATAAATTTGTAAAACATAAGAAAAAAAGGGAAAAACCAAGAGATTTCAATCCGAATAAATTAGTCATAAATTGTGCTATTTGATACATAAGTAGTATTTTTATTCAAATGTATCGATTCTTATTTACATATTTATTTTGCGCTAGCTTTCTGAATCTTTTTTATAAAAGTTACATCTTGAGAATTACAAATCAAAATGGACAAACTGAGACTAAAACTATTATTGTTAACTAATTTAAATTTGTAAAAATAATCTATCTTTGAATTCTAAATTTACCTAAAATGAAAGCACTTTTTATCTTATTTTCTATTCTTTTTGTTCAATTTACTGCAAAAAGTCAAACATGGAGCGGCGAAGTCGCACAGTTATTTTATGATAAATGTTCAAAGTGCCACCATCCTGGAGGGCTTGCTCCAGTTTCCTTAATGACTTACGATGAAGTTTCTCCAATGTCAACAATAATAAGTCAGTATATAACAAATGACGAAATGCCGCCATGGCCACCAGACAATTCCTACCAAGAATATTTACATACTCGTTCCTTAAGTACTACTGAAAAAACTACAGTGATAAATTGGCTTAACAATGGTTTGCCACAAGGAAATAGTGCTGCAATTCCACCACCACCCGTTTACACCAATAATACTATTTTAGGAAATGGCGACCTAACAGTTCAGATACCGACATATATGAGTAAGGCTACTGCAAACGACGATTATGTTTGTTTCTCAGTGCCAACTTATTTAACGCAAAATCGCATTATAAAAGCCGTTGAAGTTGTTCCGGGAAACCGAGAAATTGTACACCATGCTTTAATTTTTATCGATCCAAGTGGTATAGAAAGTACAGATACGCTTGATGGACTTTGTGCAAGTCCTAGTAACGCCTCAACAAAATTAGTAATCGGATATACTCCAGGGGCATCACCAATGATTTTACCATCTGTTATTCCGCTTGCTTTAGGTATGGATATTGGTCCAGGATCCAATATTTACTTTGCGATGCATTATCCCGTCGGTAGTTACGGCGAATTTGATAGCACAAAAGTTATTCTACATTTTTATCCACCAGGCACGACAAACATCAGGCAGATTTCTGCGGGCCCCTTAATAAGCAATAACAATTTTACACTTCCTGCAAATCAAGTCACGAATTTAACAGCACAATATCCAGCAAATGGTGGAGTACCAACAAATTTTTCGGTTCTATCCGTTTTTCCTCACATGCATTTACTTGGTGAAAACATTAAAGCCTATGCTTACAAAGCAAATCAAGATACCATCAAATTTGTAAATATTCCACACTGGGATTTTCATTGGCAAGATTTTTATTTTTTTCGGAATTTACAAAAAGTTGCTACAGGTTATAGAATTAAAGGTGAAGCAAAATATGATAATACTGTAAATAATCCCCACAACCCAAATTCGCCTCCTCTTAATGTGAGCAGTGGATTTAATACAACAGATGAAATGTTTTTAGTGTATTTTCATTTTATGCCTTACATGAATGGCGATGAGAACTATGATTTAGAAGAGTTAATGAGCGCAAGTTTAGCGGAATATCTCCCTGAAGATCCAAATGGAATAATGACATTTCCAAATCCATTTCGGGAAAGCGTGCAAATAGAATTCAAAGAACCATTGGAAAGTGGTGACCTTCTTTCTATCTATTCTAGTGCTGGAGATTTTATTTGTAAGTTGAATCCACTTATTGGCACAAAAGAGCTTACTTGGGATGGAAAAAATAGTAATAGAGAAAATATTTCAAGCGGAGTTTATTATCTTTCAGCGAGAATTAAGGGTAAAGTATATTCAAAGAAACTATTGAAATTTGATTAATTTTAAGTGAGATTTTAGATAATTTCTGTATATTTGCCGACCTACAAATTGGTCTCGTGGCCGAGCGGCTAGGCACCGGTCTGCAAAACCGACTACAGCGGTTCGAATCCGCTCGAGACCTCAAACAAAAAGCTTGATGAAAATCAGGCTTTTTTAATTTCTGCCAGGCAAAGATTGCTTGAAAAGAAAATAAAAAGCATGAACGGA